>JAGLZG010000077.1 GCA_023131705.1 Nanobdellota archaeon | reverse complement strand
ATGGCAGTTATAAAAAGTTAAAACAGCAGAATGTAGATACAGGGATGGGTGTTGAGAGGACAGCTGCTATTTTACAGGGAAAGAAAACAGTTTATGAGATTGAAACATTTAAGCCAATTGTTGATAAAATAAAAGAATTAGCTAAAACAAAAACAATAAATGAAAAACAGGAAGATTCTATAAGAATAATAACAGACCATATCACAGCAGCAACATTTATTTTAGGTGATGATTTAGGGATTGTTCCTTCTAACTTAGACCAAGGGTATATATTGAGGAGATTTATCAGGAGAGCCATAAGGCATGGTAAATTATTAGGCATTGAAAAAGAGTTCCTTTCAGAACTGGCAAAGATAGTTATCAAACTTCATAAAGAAGATTATGGTGAATTAATAAGAAATAAGAATTTTATTTTGGATGAAATCAGGAAAGAGGATGAGAAATTCAGGAGAACATTAGAAAAAGGTTTGGGAAAGTTTGAAAGAATGACTGAAGATAGCAAGATTTCAGGAAAAGAGGCTTTTCTCTTGTTTCAATCATTTGGCTTTCCAATAGAGATGACTAAGGAATTAGCTGAAGAGAAAAAGATTGAGGTTGATGTTAAGGGTTTTGAGAAAGAGTTTGAGAAACACCAGGAGTTGAGCAGAAAAGGGGCTGAGAAAAGATTTAAAGGAGGATTAGCAGATAATTCAGTTGAGACAACTAAGCTGCATACTGCTACTCATCTACTGAATCAGGCTTTAAGGGAAGTATTAGGGAAAAAGGATATCTATCAGAGGGGTTCTAATATAACTCCTGAAAGATTAAGGTTTGATTTTAATTTTGACAGGAAGGTTACTCCAGAAGAATTAGCTAGGGTTGAGGGATGGGTAAATGACAGGATCAAGGAAGGGTTGCCTGTTAAAAAAGAAGAGATGACTGTTGAAGAGGCAAAGAAAAAAGGAGCGCAAGGAGTATTTGAACATAAATATGGAGGCAAGGTTTTTGTTTATTCTATTGGAGACAAATCAGTAGAGATATGTGCTGGGCCTCATGTTGAAAATACTAAAGAATTAGGGCACTTTAAGATAAAAAAAGAAGAGAGTATTGCAGCTGGTGTCAGGAGGATAAAGGCTGTTTTAGATGAGGTGAGAAATGAAAATCTATAAAATTGGAGGGAAGAAATGCCCTGAATGTACTGTTATGAGACCAAGATTTGCAGAGATTGAAAAAGAGATGCCTGATTTAAAAACAGAATATTTTGAAGATGATGAAAATCCTGAATTAATAAAGAAGTATCACATCATTGCAATACCAACATTTCTTTTTTTAGATGATGAAGGAAACGAGCTATCAAGGCTTGCAAAGATTCAAACAAAAGAAAGATTAATTGAAGAAATAAATAAATTTAAAGAAAAATAAATTTTACGTTTAGCATATAAAAGTAATTTTGATTAAACTTTATACACTTTGTCGTTTTCTCTGGCATGCTCAGCTATCTTTAAACCAATGCTTTGACCTTTTTTTGCTTCTTCTATTTTGTTGTGCTCTATCTGCATTGAATCTATTTTTTGTGTAAAGTCTGATGTTGCTCCTTTAATTCTTATTTTGTCTCCTACTTTTAGTGTTCCTTTTTCTATTTTGATTACAGCAACACCTATGTTTGTAAAATAGTGTGTTACCTTTCCTATTTCTTTTCCCAGATTTTCTTCTTTAGTTTTTTCTTTTTCAGGCATTAAATTCACCCCTATTATTCATTAATAACTTTTAGGTATAATAATTTTTCTATTTTAATCAGTGTCAGGCTTTTCTTCCCCCAAGCCGCATCTCTGGCATAAAAGCCCTTCTATAGAGTAGCCTTTCCTTTTCAACATTTTTACTTTTTTTCCGCAATTAGGACAGTTAAACTCAACTTCTTCAAATTCTTCCTGCATAAACCAATATAAGACACAAATGTTTATAAATATTAGGGTAACTATAATACTTATGGTGAAAATAATCAATGTTGGATTAATAGGTTTAGGCACAATAGGCTCAGGGGTAGTTGAAATCCTAAAAAACAACTCTCATTCAATTGAAAAAAGAACAAAAATAAATCTAAAAGGGGTATGTGATTTAAATGAGCAATTGGCTAAAAGATTAAACCTAGATGAAAAAATATTTACAAAAGATTACAAAGATCTGATTAATAACAAAGATATTGAAGTCATAATCGAACTTATTGGAGGCTATGAACCAGCACATACAATAATTATTGAAGCGATAAGAGCAAAAAAGCATATAATAACAGCAAACAAGGCTGTTCTTGCAAAATATGGCTATGAAATATTTGAAGAAGCCCAGAAAAATAATGTAAATATATTATTTGAAGCTGCGGTAGGTGGATGCATCCCTATAATAAAGACTATAGAAGAAACTTATTCTTCTGATAATATAGAAAAGATATATGGCATACTGAATGGGACAACAAATTATATTTTAACAAGAATGTCTGAAGGCATGAGCTATGAAGATGCCTTAAAGAAAGCCCAAGAATTAGGATTTGCAGAAGCAGACCCTGGTTTTGATGTGGAAGGTAAAGATGCTTCACAAAAACTTTCTATTTTGGCCTCTTTAGCATTTGATGCAAAAATAGAGCAAGAAATATTGACTGAAGGCATAACTAAAATAACTAAAAAAGATATAGAATATGCAAAAGAGATGGGATATGTTATAAAGCTTTTGGCAATAGGAAAAAAACAAAATGGTATTATTGAATTAAGAACACATCCTACAATGATACCTCAAAATCATATTTTTGCAAGCATAAATGATGAAGTTAATGCAATACTTTTCTCAGGAAAGAATATTGGAGAGATATTCCTCTCAGGAAAAGGCGCTGGAAAACTCCCTACTGCTTCAGTTATTGTAACTGATATTATTGGGGCAGGCTCAAGAACCGGAATTACAGAAAGGCATTTTGAAAAAGCTGAAATAGTTGATATGGGGAAAATAAAATCAAGGTATTATTTGAGGTTTAGTGCAGTTGATAAACCAAGCGTTTTAGCTCAAATTTCAAAAATTCTTGGAGACAATAGTATTTCAATTGCTGCTGCCTTACAAAAAGAAGTGAATAAAGATGTTGTTCCGATTGTTATAATAACTCATGAAGTTTTAGAAGAAAACCTAGCAAAAGCAGTAAAGGAATGCAATAATCTTGATGTAATAAAAGAAGAAATAGTTATTATAAGGATTGAAGATTTAAGATGAATTAATATTACTGATTTACCTTTTAAATATATTGTGTGAGCATGGCAAGTGGTTAATGATAAGATTTATATACCATTTTCTTTAATTATTGTTATATGTCTAGAAAAGCACAGCTTGTTTCAAATATTATGCTGTATATATTAATTGTCCTAATAGGGGGGATTGTTCTTATTATGTCCATTGCTAAGATTAGTGATTTAAAAGAGAACAATAAGAATGCCCAGATAATTAATTTTGCTCTAAGCCTTGAGAACGCCCTTAAGGCACAGAGTTATCATGGATATAAAAGTATAAAGCCAATAACCCTTTCTTTGCCCTATGGTGTTGAAAAGGTTTGTTTTAGGGATGAAACAGAAATGCTGAGCCCATATCATGTAACTGAATTAGATAAAGAAATAAAAATATATGAAGACAGAAATGTTTTTTTCTTTCCTTCAGGAAGTTTTGGCCCTTTAAATGTTGAGTCTGTTGGATTGAATAAAGGGGATAATCCTTTATGTGTGAATGTTGTTGCTGGAAAAGTTGATTTAAAATTAGTAACAGGAGCAAACAAGACCAGGATAGAGGCACCTAATGCAGATATTGCAGCAGATTATTATACAATCTGGTGGAGCGGTGATCCTGAAGAAAAGATTGACCTTGTTTTTTTAGGATATGATTACAAGGATAATGAGAGTTTTAATGATGATGTTTATAATTATGTTTATAATTATTTTTTCAATATAAAACCTTTTAAAGAAAACAAGGATATGTTTAATATCCACAGGATAAATAAGTTTGATAAGCTTGATTGCAAGGTTACATTTTATATCTCATGCGACAGTTTTAATGTAAAAAAATTAGCATCAAATGCACCTAATGATTATATCTTTATACTGGCAGATGATGTAAAGAGCAGTGTAAGGTCCAGTGCCATATCAAATATGGCAAAGATAAATACAAAGGATGATGGGCTTGTTTTACTGCATGAGTTTGGCCATATATTTGCAAATCTTGCTGATGAATATGTTGATGAGTATTATGATGATTTTGATGCATCAGGGTATCCTAACTGTGATCTGGAAGACAGATGCCCTGGCAAATGGAGTGAGCTAACTTCAGAGTGTTTTATGGGATGCTCAACAAATGAGTTTTCAAGAGGGACAGAATATTCAATAATGAGGAATTATCGCTTAAATAAGCCAGGCTCAAAGGAATATGGGATAATCAATGAAAATGAGATAGATAAAAAGATAGGTGTTTACAAGTGAAAAAAATAATATGTTTGGCTATGTTTTTTGTTTTAATCAGCTCTGTTTATGCTGAGCAGGTTTATATTGTTAATTTTAATTATGATAATGGCTTGATAATGATAAAGGACAAGATAGTAAAGCAAGGATATTATCCAGACAGGAAACTGCAGCCAGAAGAAGGGTACAAGTGCAGTATCATGGATCATAATAAAAATGAATTATATTCTTTTATATTTGATCTGCCTATAAAGATATATACAGATGGGTTTGATAATCTGACAGATAAAGTAACAGGCGGTGTAATAAGATTAAACCAGACAGATTTTGCTTTTATAATTCCTTATTTTGAGGAGGCAGGCATGATTAAATGCTATAATACAGGAGGATATGAGATTGTTTCAGAAGAGATGAACAGGGTGATGATGGGCCCTGAAAAAAAGGATGTTATTTTGTTTCTCTACCTGTTTTTGGCAATAGTTGGGTTGATGATAGTTATATACATTTCAAGAAAGAGAAGATTGTCTCAATTAAATCAATAATGATTATTCAATTTCAGAAAGCTCTTCTTTTATTTTTATTACCTTATCGATCTTGTCTTTTATTCTTTCTAATTTCTCTTTAACATTTGTTCTCTTCTTTTCTATTTTGTCTTCTTTTTTAATCAACAAACTTATTTTTTCTCTTAGTTTTGATTCTTTGTTTTGAGTAGAAATAAGACTCTCTTTTATATTTTTTGAAGTTAGTTCTATATTGCTTTTTATTTTCCTTAATGCTTTTACTTCGTTATTTATATCCTTAATTGCTTCAAGAATGGCAGTTTCATGTTTTCTTCTGATTTTTCCTTTTTTTAGTTCCTCTTTTTTCATGATATCTACCTAATACATACTATCTTAATTTTTTTTATTTTCTCTATTTATAAAATTTTCCTTTTTATTTTCTGCGTTTTTTACTTTTTTTATTTTTCAATACTTTTTTATACCTCTTTTTTATTTTCTTATATGTTCCGTCTGAAATTGCACCCATTTTGTGCCCTTCTTCAACAAATTTTATTTTATTCTTTAGCTCTTTGATTTTATCTCTTTTTATCTGGTCTATTTTAATTTGTGAAATATGTTTTTTAGCATATTTTTTGAATTTTTTTGTTTCATGATAAATTAGTCCAAGGATACATAAAATTATCATTGTTACGACTATTATTAGGATTGTTTTAAGTGTTATTTTTGGAGGAGCAAATTTTTCTTTTTCTATAACCTCAAAGAGGTCTGTAGAGGTTCCAACAGAATCCACGAATTTAACAATCGCTGAGAATATGTATTTTCCTGTCTGAATATCTTCAGGAAGTTTTATTTTTTTGGTTAGTGAATAGTGCTCATCTTTAATTTTAATCTTTTCTTCTTTTTCAACTACAATAGTTCCATCAGGGTCTATAATTTGGTATACCACCAATACATCAAGGTTCTGTACTTTTTCAAGATTAAAGGTATCTATGTTTGCATTTACTTCATCTCCTACAGGCACTTTTTTGTATTCATTGGGTATATTTACAGTCACATCAAATATTATTTTTTTTGACTCAACCTCAATAATTATAATAGCTTCTTTTTTGAAGTTTTCTGCTGAAAATATAATCTTTCCACTATAGATTCCCGGTTTAAGGTTTTCCGGGACATTGAAATTTACTGATAAGTAATATTCATCTAATTCACTCAGATATACATGTTTTTTATTTAAGCTAATAATATTATCTATGCCTTCTATTGATAGTTCAATGGTGAATGATCTTTTAACAAGATTTGTGATCTTTATTTCTCTTTCTGCTCTTTTTCCCTGTCTTATAGATACTTTGGTAAGTTCTGGCTCGATTTCAAATTCTATTTCAGGAAGCTTTACTATTTTTGGAATTGCTCCTCCGCCAGCGCCGCCCCCAGGAGATGGAGGGGGTGCAGCTTCAGCTGCTGTAACAGTTAATGTTACATTATTGCTGCTTGTATTTGAATTATTGTCAGAGGCGTAAAATGTTACGTATTCTGTTCCATCCCAACCATTTGGCTGGGTAAAACTTACAGAATTATTACTATGAATTGTGACATTTATATTTATGTTATCTCCTGTTGATGCGCTGTATATTAATGTTTCATTGTTTTTTTCTTTAAAATAATCATCAAGGTCAAATGCATTTAGATTGTCTGTATTTTCAGTCCATGACTGATTTGGTATATCTGAGCTAAGAACAGGTGCAAAATTAGGCACTGAAAATGAACCTTCTACTCCTTTGACACTATAGCTGGTTAGTTCAACTTCAGATATTTTTAATTTATTTAATAAATTTTTAAGAGTTGATTTTATTGATTTTGAAAAACCTGTTGTTTCTCCTTCTTTTACTACGAAACCTGTAACCCCTTTTATGATTTTGTTTGCTTTGCCACTGTATTCAATACTTGAATTAATAAAACCAGAACCATCACTAACAACAACCTCTATTTTACATTTTTCACAATCATAACTGCTTAAATCATAACTGTAAATAGAGTTTGTTTTAAACCCATCTTCAAATCCAGCATGACTTCCTGATCTTTTACCTCTATTTACAATATTTACTTTAACATACTCTATATCATCATATCCATTTTCATCATTTATATTAATCTTGACAGCCTTTCCAATTATTTCAAGGCTAATTTCCGGTTTTTTGTTTTCTACAACAAGACTGAAAACAGTATTTGTTAAACTAGAAAAAAAAATAATAAAAAGCACTATTCGGATTATCTGAGTTTTTTTCATATTTGATTTGTCAAAAACCACCCATTAGAGATGGGTGGCATGATTTAGTTAGTGCCATCATATTTGAATGGTTTTTGACGCTTGAAATTCCACGAAACAGTATGGGTGATTTTTGAGCACAACTTATCCCACTTGCTCAGAAATCGTAGATTTCTGGCATCCTGAAAATCTTCGATTTTCATGACATTAAAAATGAGTGGAATTTCATTGTTTAAAAGAGGTTTAAAACCATTATCTTTTCTTTTTCTTTCTTTTCTTCCCTCTCTTTTTTGTTTTTGCTTTTTTCAATGCTTTCTTTTTTTGTTTCCTCTTTATTTTGTTGATAGTGTTATTGTGATTGTTGAATTATATATTCCTTCCCTTAAACCAGTTGGAGGTGCTGTATTGTTTATTGTGAACTGTCCAAGGATTCCGCTTTGATTAACCAGTGCTATTACATTTGGCATTATGATTATAGATAGGATTATTAAAATCAATAGTCGGTATTTTATTCTTTTGTTGTTCACTTTTTCTTGACCTCTTTTAGGATCAGTACTTTGACTTTTTTATTAGCATATTTTTTTGGAATGATTATCCTAGTAGAAGTTGCATAGGAATCTACTTTTTTTTCTATCACTTCTTCAACATCATCTATTTCAACTTTCATAATACATTGTTAATGGTTTTTTTATACCTTATTTTGTACTAATTTATACATTTGTAATGTATACTTATATATAAATCTTTTGTTTCTAAAACTTTTGTTTCTAAGATGTGTTTTTGGAAATGTCAGAAATTTTCCACTATTATCAAAACATGCCACCTACTTTAGTGGGTGGTTTTTGACGATATGGAAAATTTCTGTGGCGTAAGAAATACTTTGTCTATGATAGGTGGTTTTTAACATGAAAAATAAGAGATTAAGGTCTACGAGTTTTTCTCTTTCTCATTAATATGATAATCATGATTAATAATATAATTATTAAAATTGGCAGAGCTATTATTATGGTAATCTTTGTTAGAGACAGTATTTCTTTTTCTGGTGTTATTATGTTAATGTTTATAGGAATGCCGCAGAAACGGAAGTTGGCTGTTGCGCCGCTTTGTTTTTCTTTTGGAAGGCATTCTATGCAGAAATCATATTTGTAAGCGCCGTCTTCAATATCTTTTGGAGTTTTGACAATACCTTTTACAACACTGAAACTTCTTTTTTCAACATCAAGGCCTTCTTCTCTGAAAATAATTTCAAAAGGGCTCGTATTTCCGATGTTATACCTGCATATTAGATCATATTTTGAGTTGTAAGCTTGTATTTGGAAATCAAATTCTTTAAAGCTTCCTTTTTCTATTGTTAAAGTGTATGGTGTTGAAACAGCATAACTTGCGTAGGATATAGGTATTAGTAATAAAAATAATAAAAAGATTAAAAATATTGCATATCTGCTTTTTATATTGCTTTTTTCCATTTATTTCACTTTTATTTTTTATTATATTTAAGTTTTCTTACTTACTGTTATTGTGATTGTTGAATTATATGTTCCTGCTTTTAATCCTGTTGGCGGTGCTATGTGGTAGTATGTGTTTAGTGTTGCATTTGCATTTGCACAGGTGTCTGAAGCGCATGTTCCTAGTCCAACAGCCGGTTCAAATGTCTTGGATGTAGCGTTTAAGCAGACTAGTGTTAAGCTTCCAGTGTCATCAGCCTGGTTGTTGTCATCGTCTATTGCAAAGTCTGTATCATTAAGCGTCCATGTTTCTCCAGAACTACCACCCATTGTTGGATTGGTTGTATTCCACTGTATTGACAGCAGTATATTACCAAAGTTAGTCATTACATATTCAGTAGTTCCATTATTCCATTCTCCTAAGTCTGTGCTTCCATCCCCCAGTGTTAGTGTAGTTGAGTAGTTTGCAGCCATTAATTCAACATATTCAAAGTCTGTTTCATTAAAGTCACTGAATGCATCATCAATTACTTTTACATATAGTTTCCATGTTCCATTCTGTTTCCAGAACTGAGGCATATTGTCTGTTCCATTGAATTCATAGTAGTATTCATCTGTTCCTGCACCTGCGCTTAGATATGTCAGGTTCTGCGTGTATGTATAATTAGTTTCATTGCATACAGCATAATCAGTTGTATCACAGATATATGCTGTTACAGTCTGGTTGATGTTGCCATCTATGTCAACAATTGTTGCTCTTATAGATACATTAGCTCTTGTGCCTTGCCTTGGTGTTACAGACATTCTGGACAGGTCAAGGCCTGTATCTGTTATCTCTATCTTGGTTACATTTGCTATGCTGTTCAATATTATTACTGAGTCGTTTGCTGGTGTTCCGTTAATTGTTCCATCGAATGGAGTGATTATACATGTCCAGTTTTCTCCTCTTGTTGTATTTGTATAGGAGATGGTTGTTAAGTTCTCTAGTTCTGTAACCTCTATGCTGTTGTTGTACCATTTAGTATAGTTGAGTATTGTATCTAAGTTTTTATCAGCTAATACTCCTGTGCATGTTAAGTTGCTTGTTGTATTAGCTGCATCTGGTGTTACATTCACACCAGTTACTGTTGGAGCAGCATTCAATATGGTTACATTTGCTTCTGTTACACCTGTTGCCATGCCAGTTATTCCTCCTTCTAATTTGGTGAACATAAAGGCTCCTGTCATTAACATTATCATTATTATGAATGTGTATGCAGTAATCCTTCTGTTTGAATCAGATGCTCTTTGTACTGCCCTTATATCCTGTGTAAGTCCTTTTACCTTTGCTTCATATTCACTGATATAGCTGTCATATCTGTTATTCCAGTAATCCGGCGCTTTTCCTTCAAATGATTCGTATACTTTTGATTTATAATCCCTATAATCAATCTCTCTGTTTATGTAGAGTTTCCTGCTTTGTTCTTTCGCTTTCTCAGCTACAAGGGCCTTGTACTTTTCGCAAAGATGGATGTTTCTGACTAATTCAGACCTCTGCTTTCTCTTTTCTTCAATTATTTTATTTGGCATTCTTCTTTTTGGCCCTCTGATAGACTGTCCAGATTGTCCTCTGGTTTCTATTGATTAAGATTGAAATTTCGTGATATGACAAGCTTAATTTCTTAAGATGGAAAACAAGAGCTTCTAGTGGGGCTAATTTTCTATTTGCAAAGATTAAGACAGGCATCAGAAATGATTTTTTAGGGCAGGTAACTGGCTTGGAGAATGTTTTGTCAAATGCATGAGCATATGTTTTGTAGATATCTCTTACATTTCTATTTAGGAGGACAGCTATCTTATTGTAGCTTAGGCCCCTCTTTTCTTTTAGATATTTTATTACAGCTTCCAGAGGAGTTAGCCTTCTATCATGAAAAATATAGTGCGGAACTAGGATATTATTAGGAGAATTCTTTCCTGTCCCACTTAGAGAAATCTTACTATTTTTAGAATTCTTCCTGCTTGGATCCAATATTTTACTTACAATACCCAATAGTCTATATAAATCTTTCTATTTAAGTTAAGCCACGTTTAGTGAGTTGTGGTGATAAAACCATAACCCAAAGAAAGCCTTAGCACATTATATACCCTGAAATGCTCTAAACCATAACTGTTTCTAATGATGAAGGTTTAATATTCATAAGTAGCATTTTAACGCTTGTTATGAAAAGTACGAAGCATTACTTTTTTTTCTTTTTTGTTAATAGCCCTTTTTTAATAAGATCTGTTATGTAGTATATGGCTGCAATTACTAATAAAATGGCTATTACAGTCATTATTTCTTTTTTAACGTCCCTATCTCCAGTTGCAATTACTGTTAGCTTGTGGGAAGTACAGGCTTTTGTTGAGAGAATAGTACCTTTAGAAGTTATAGGGCTTCCGCAGACTCTTAGGGTGGCTCTATATGTTCCCTGCCTTTTTATGTTTATATCCAGCCTTATTGTTTTGCCTGTCTTGCTTTCCAGGATAAACTCTCTTTCTGAAATGTTAAGCCAGTCATAATTTCCTTCAATTGTTATCTTCTCAGGATAGTCTGCTCCCTGGGATACGCCAAAATAGGAAGAAATTGGTGTATTTATTTTTGTCTCTACTCTTTTTTCAGGAGTTGCGCCAATACTTTGCGCATATGCAATATTTATTGAGATTAAAAATAAGATTATTAGAATCATATTTTTTCTGAATATTGCTTTTTTGTTTTCTGTTTTCATTTCTAAAACCTTTTTTTATTATGTTGTTTCAATTGTAACACTTGAGTTGTATTGCTGTGCCTTTATTTGAGGCGTTGTTATCCTGAAGTATAGGTCATGGGTGTTATTAACAGTTAAGGAACTTGTAAATGTGGTTGAGTTTGTTGTTAGGTTTGATTGTGCTGTGAATGCGCTTGTATTTGCGTAATCAATATTTTCAATAGGTATACTCTTTGTTGAATCACTAACACCTGTAAGGTTTCCAGCAGAGCTTATATTTAAGGCAAGAGGCTGGTTTCCTTTGTTCTCTGCTGTTAAGGGGAATCCTTTGTTTGTTGTTGCATTTTGATTTTGTAGATCTGGCTGTAAACTTCCGAAATCAATAGGAGCATTTGTTAGTGTGAATCCTGTTAGGAGTGTTAGGGTGAAATTATCATTGTATGATGCTGTAGCAGAGGATGTGTCGTTTGCGTATACACTTATATTCCATTCCCCAGCTTGGTCATAATACCATATTGATATTGATCCGTTGTAGAAGCATGTATTTCCTGCACACGTTACTTCTTTCATTGAATAGTTTGTATATGTTGGAACTGATTCACTGCCTCCTGAGTCCCATGTTTTGATCCATGTTGTGTTTATATCAGAGCTTCCATCTATATCAGTTGCATTAAACCAAGCATAGAATGTTTTTTGTGAATTTGTAATAGGATTTATTTGATAGTCAGCTATTCCTGGATCATCATCATCCATACTAAAGCCTGAAACCATAGGCTGTGTGTTTTCTATAGTTAATTGCGTACTATTTTTAGCTGTTCCATTTTCAGTACCATCAAATGGAGTTACTTCACAAGTCCAGTTGTCTCCCTTGGTTGTGTTTGCAGATGAGATAGTAGTTAGATTCTCTAAACTATTATCTACACTTCCATTAATATACCATTTTACATA
>JAGLZG010000076.1 GCA_023131705.1 Nanobdellota archaeon | reverse complement strand
CCATGTGCATCTATAGCCATTGCTGATGGTATTGCAGTTTGGTGCTCTGCTTGTTAAATCAGGATGATCAATTGAATAGCTTTTTACACCGCCTGCATCAGTTATATCCAGTACTATATCAACCAAAACATCCTGCGGTATAAAATAAAATATTGGATTATTAGAAGAATCTGTTATTGTTACAGTGCTTTCTACCTGGGGAGCCTCCTTATCAACTATAAATGAAACACTCGCATAATCATTATTATCCAGCCAGTCATACGCTTTAAGATACAAGGTTATAGTACCATCATCATAATCGCCTGAGTTGACATTTATACTATTGGAAAGGATATAAACTCCTGGAGGGAACACACTGACAGAAGGGGTATTTTCAAGGCTGTTTGTATAGAACTCTATTTTCCTGATTCCAGAGCTTTTTGATAAGCCGCTTTCTATATCCTCAACAAAATAGCTTAAGATTAAATTTTCATTTTCCTTAATTGTACTTTTTGATGCTGTAAAACCTGATATTAGCGGAGCCATTGAGTCGCATTTAACACTTAAACTTTCAGAATCAACTAACACGCCATTATCATTATAAAGCTCTACACCAAGTATTTTTTCAGGGCATAGATCAAGCCTGTTGCGCTCTTCCTCATTATAATAGCACTGGAAGTTATTTAATCCAATCACAATACAGCTGTCAAAAGGGGAAACAACATTATACAGATACCTGAATCTTAACTGTGTTTCCCCTATATCGCTGTCGCCGTCAATAGAGGCTTTTGCCTCTACTGCCAGGCTGTCTGTTCCCCTTACAAAACCCCTTATGCCATCCTGGCCATGAACATTCACATCAGATAAATCAGCATAGACACTGCTTACATAAATAGGCAGAGTTACAACTAAACAAATCATGAATACTGAAATTGGCATTGTGTTTTTCATTTTCAGCTTGCTGTTGGTTTTAATTCAACTTTGTATTTTTTTGAATATTCTCCTGTTTTGCCCATCTCTTCAATATCATAAATATCTAAAACATCATAATTTGTTGCAATATCAGGGCTGCTGAGCGCGTAAAATGTAAGTGCATTATAGCTGTCAAGCATATCCTTTGTAATGCTTATATTCAATACAGCTCCTCCCTCTATCATTGTTTCATTAAATTCATAAGGCCCCACTGTTACGCATTTCTCATCAGAAAGCTCTTCGCCGCTGCATTCCTCAACCTCTCTAAAAACAACCTTCTCATCATCACCCATTTTATACATCAAGTCAATCCTTAATTCATATCTTCCTGGTATAATCCCCGGATACAGCTTTATAGCGCTTTCATTGCCATAATAAATGCTGCTGACAATAAAATCTTCTTCATCTGCACTCTCTTTTATTTTTGTAAGCATTATCGATGCATACTCTTTATCATTTAAGTCATGAGCAGTGTTATCAAACACCCACTGCCCCCCCTGCCCTTGTTTTACCATCATCTTTTTCTTTACAATAATATCATTATCCCTGTAAGGCTCTAACTCAATCTTTAGATTTTCTCCATCACATAAAACATTATCATTAATGCATGCACTGCTATAATCCCCGCACCTTACAGCATATCTCTTTGGATAGGTCCAATAGCCTTCTTTTACAGCATTAAGCGAGCAGGCTGTTCCAACACATTGTGGAAGTGATGCTTCCACAATTGCCATATTATTCTTAATCTTTGAAAATCCTTTATCACAGCTCTCTCTTCCGGATGAATAATAAACTGTAACCCCTTCCAAGGCCCTGTTTGTTTTTGCATCTTTTGTTTCTATTGTTATGTCTGCGCATCCCTGATTAACATCGCAAAACATCGAGCCTGTTGGAGGGGCAATTAAACTTACACCTGGCCCGGAACAATTCAATGCCTTGTTATTCCTTACATTTGCCTCTAATCCAGCATAAAAATGATAGCCCTGATTATTAAATGCCTCTGAATCATAGATATCAACTAAGACAGGATAGCTTACATCATAATAAAAATTATATCTTTTGATGCCTATAAAACTGAAAAATGAGGATGATGCTGTTTCCGGCCCTATCTT
>JAGLZG010000075.1 GCA_023131705.1 Nanobdellota archaeon | reverse complement strand
AAAGGGTGGGAAAAGTTTGCAAGAGAAGTGCAGCAGACACATAAAGAACTGCATAAAGCGCTTGCAAAACAGCTTTCTGGTTTAGGTGTAGATGAAAAAATGGTTGAAGAGCAGATAAAAAAACTAAGCCTTAATAAGGAAAAACCAGCAGAATGGACAGAAGATAATCTTTTTTCCCTTGCAAAAAAGCTTAGAAAACTAACAAAGCCAATGATTATAGCATGCAACAAGATAGATGTTCCTGGTGCAGTTGAAAACTTTGCAAGGATAGAAAATGAATTTCCTGACCATATGCTGATAGCTTGTTCTGCTGAAAGCGAATTAGCGCTAAAAGAGGCGGCAAAAGATGATCTGATAAAGTATATTCCTGGAAGCAGTAATTTTGAGATAATAAAAAAAGAAAAACTTAATGAAAAGCAAAAAAAAGCGCTTGAATTCATCAAAACAGGCATCCTGGATAAATACAGCTCAACAGGTGTTCAAAAAATCCTTGATGATTCTATATTTAAAATACTGGAATATATAGCAGTATTTCCAGGTGGTGTAAACAAGCTGGCAGATCAGGATGGAAATATACTTCCAGACTGTTTTTTAATGCCGCCAAACTCAACAGCATTGGATTTTGCCTATAAGCTCCATTCAGATTTTGGAGATAATTTTATAAGGGCAATAGATGTTAAAACAAAGCTGACAGTTGGAAAAGAACATCCCTTAAAACAAGGAGATGTCATAGAAATAATAAGCAACAAATAGAGCTTATTTTTTTAAACCTTTGCTGCTTAATCTTTTAAAACTTTCCACTAGATCAATCATGTATTTCCCCTCTGCTAATTTAAATATAAGAGGTTCCCCCTTAAACAAATGCACTAGATCAAGTTCATACTGCCCTGGCTTTTTTATTCGTATTGATTCTAAATCAAGAATAACAGGCTCATCCCTGTTTTTATCAGCGCCAACAAGCTCAAAGACATCATCCTCTATCTGCTCTTTTTCCTTTGCTGTTAACTTAACACTCTCTGCTGCTTTTCTTGCTTTTTCTAACTTGTTCTTCTTAATATAAAAAAATAATTTTCCGCCGCATTTACAGCCTTTAAGAATCTCAATTGCGCCATCATCATAAAAAGTATTGCATCTTACGCACTGGTGTGGCATTTTATTTTTTTACCTTCTTTTTCTTTACATCCTTTGTTAACAGCTCAATCTTTGTAGGATCCTTCTTAATCTCTTTAACAACACTTGCAGGCCCTATAACAGTTAGTCCCTGTCTGTTGCCTAATAAAACATTGGCAATCCCTTTTCTTATTATCCCTAAACCAGCTGACTTTTCATTTTGAGGATCTATAACTGCCAGCTCAACCCCTTTAAAATCCTTGTTAATTTCTTCCATTGTTGCTTTTATCAGCTCAGTTTCTTCATCTTTGCTTAATCTTCCCTGCAGTAAAACAATCTTGTTCTCTTTTGCAATATTTAACAGCTTTCTTATTCTTCCAACAGAGCTTAACTCTGCAATTTCTGAATATGGCACAATTTGTAAAGTTAACATATTAAACCCTTTTTTTAAACTAATTTAAATAATGCTTTGTAAAAATTATCAATATGATCCCCATACTTTGCGCTTATTCCAATAACATCATACTGGGGGAATGCTGCCTCTACTTTCTTAATCTTGGCCTTTTTCAGGTCCATCTTATTTGCAACCAGCAATACAGGTATCTTTCTGGCTTGTAAATTTCCAATAATGGTTATATTTACCTGGCTGTAAGGATCTTTGGTAGCATCTAATACAACAACAACAGCATCCATGTCATCAAGCCATTTAATAGAATCTATAACGCCCTTTGTAGCCTCTTTGGCCCTGTTTTTAGCAGCTTTTTCTTTCATCCCTGATTTTATGAACTCTTCATAATCAATCCTGGTTGCTATCCCAGGGGTGTCTACTAAATTAAAGCTTAATTCATTGCCGTTATTTTTTATGGTAATCTGCTCTTTAATCTGGATTTCTCTGGTTTCATGAGCAATATTAGAAACATTTCCCATATCCTCTCCTAACCAGTCCTGGCATATCCTGTTGGCAAGAGTGGTTTTTCCTCCATTAGGAGGGCCATATAAGCCTAGCTTGACATTCCCTCTTTTCTTAAAAACCCTTTGAAAAAATCTTTTTAAAATATTCTTAAAAAACTTCATTTCCAAAATCACCACATATCATCTGCAACTGCAATAATAATTAAAATTAGAGATAATTTGTTTATATACTTTTCGTTTTTGTTAAGTAAACTTTCTAAAAACATCAGGAAAAATATAAAACAAAAACTTTTTATAGCAAACATACAAATAAGTAAGGATATGGCTGAAAAAGAGGTGTTTTTCACAGTAATTTTTCTTGTCTGCCTAATCACTTTTCTTTCAAAAATTATGTAAACAAAATGCAAAAAAAAAGTATGATACATGGAAAAATATTTGGATTTTTTCTAACGCTTATTATTGTAGGGGCAATGCTTTTATTTGCAGCCAACTATCTGGATAAAATCAAAATCTCATTCTGCCAAAAATCACTAATTTTATTTGAACAGGACTTAAAAGACTCTGTTGAAAAGATGTATTCCAGGTTTGACAGTGTCCAAGAGAAGAGACTCATGGTTCCCTGCGATATTGACAGGATTTTTTTTATTGATTTAGACAAGGATATGGAAGCTTCGTTCAAGTCTCTGTATGAGTTTCCGTTTATTGAGGATTCTATAAAAAATAGTGTCAGGGATAATGCCTTTTTTATTAAGGATGGAAAGCTTGTGGGCTCTTCTTACATAGGAAATATTGAGCTAAAAGAGCCTTATTTTGTCTGCTCAGATACCTCAGGAGGAACTCTTAATCTTTACATGTCCGGGAAAGGAGCTTCAGCAGAGATTGCCAATACAGACTGCGGAAATGACTGCACTTTTGAGGTTGTTGAGCTTGATGAGGATACTGCAAGAGATATTATAGAACATGCAAAGCAGCTCCCTAGTGGCGGCCCAGAAGGAGATATAGAGACAGAGCTTGGGATTTTCAGGGAAACAAATAAAAAAGTAAAGATAGCAAGAAGGTTTAACTGCGGAAAAAAGCCAGGGGAGACTGTTGTGGAGATATTAATAAAGGGAAATGCAAAGAATTTCAAGCTTATTGAGAGCATTCCTAAAGAATGCGTTGATTATCTTAACAAATATTTAAAAAATATGACAGGTGAATATGACTCTTTTGATATAATATATGACCCTTTGATTGTGTGGCATTTTAACAGCATCAGCGAGGAAACAATTGTCAGCTATGTCCTGAACCTGGATCTGTCAGAATACTGCCTGGATTCTTTTGAGAGCATTGGGCTGGGAGTCACTCCTGAAAGCAAAGACGAAGAATCAAAAGAGTGTGAGGAATGGGAAACAATGCCTTGCCCTAAGCAGGATGGAGTCTGCTCAGGAAGTACACAAACCTGCGCAAACAACAACTGGCCTGGATGCAGTGATGCAGATTATTTAAGCTATAATTCAAACTATGAAGCAGTTGAGACAGAATGCGATAACATGGATAATGACTGCGATGGAAGCATTGATGAAGGGGAATTATGCAATTGCAATCTGAATTCTGCTTACTGGAACACTGATTCTGCTGTAGAAGGAAGTAGTGTTAGCCTGACTGTTGAAGGAAGCCAAGGATGCAATGGAAAAACAGTTGAGCTTGAGATATGGGAAAGCAACTGGCTGCCTGTTCCAGACAATCATATTGCAACTGTTTACAGCACTTTTGCAGGAACATCAGCAACAGCAGTATGGACTGCTGAACAGCGTACTGATTACATGCTTCCATTTAACCAGTATTTCTTTAAAGCAAGCGCAGATGAGGATGATATATCCTCTGATGACCCTGACTTAGAGGTAATTGATGGATGCGCGCCTTCCTGCGCTTCTGTTTGCGGTGGAAATCCTGATGGCTGCGGAGGAACATGCCCTTTGAATAATGGCGCAGGCTGTGATGATAATAATGCCTGCTCATATAATGATGTTTGCTCAGGAGGAACATGTTCAGGAACAGGCTATGAATGTATAGGAGGGGTTTGCGATGCTACTGCTGTATGCGATGGCTTAGGAGGATGCACAAGAACATATTCACCAGCAGGAACATTCTGTGATACATGCAAAGAATGTGATGGCAGTGGAAACTGCGTCAATGCCCCGGATGGAACATCTTGCGGAACTAATGAGGTTTGCGAGAGTGGGGAGTGTGAGACAATAGTTACAGGGTTTACTATTTTAACTTGTAAGAAGCAGGTTGAATGCCATCGTGGATTTACAGGGAATTTTCAGCCGGAACATCATTGTACTCAATGGAATTGTGAGGGTCGTGGCTGGGGTCATTTGACTGGTGGGGAAGGTGAGTGTGATGATGATGGGGATGATTGTCAGGATGAGTTTGTGTGTTATATGTGGAAATACTGGGAGTCAGAATGTCTTGAAAATCCTGCTTGTCCTTCAGGTTATTCCCAAAAAGCAAGAAGAAGCTGTGATATTCCCTGCGAAGATGAATGTTCGCCAGAAGGATCAGTCTTTGAGTGTTCTGCAGACTTTAGAAAGGTTCTAATGAAGACATGCGGTAATTTTGATGCAGATAATTGTCTGGAATATGATGGAGACTTTGCAGATTTCCAGACTTGCAACACAGATGAAATTTGCCAAGATGGGACTTGTGTTGCTATACCCCTTGAGTTAGAGGCAATCGCTACGCCAACTTATAAGAGTGGAAATTATTATTATTTTGATTTAATTATAAGGGAAACTCATGGTTTAACTGTTGATTTTGATTATGTATATAGGAGACTTTTCGCGCTAGGATCAGAGAGTACAGTGCATGAAGATTGGATAAATAGTAAATGTGGTGGTAGTAGTTTTTCAGAATGTAACATGCAAAATAGATATTTTTGGGTAACCATTCCTGACACTTATAGAGAAAAATGGCATGGATATATGAATGGACAAGAAGTAAGCACAGAATTTACTATCTCAACAAATCAATATGATTAAAAATTTATATTTCAAAATAAACTATATATATCTTTTAGTTTGATGCTAAAAGCAGAATGAAAAAGATGATTTATTTCGGAAAGAGAAAGTTTGTTTGTGAATTAAAAAAAGTTGCTGTTAAAGGTGACAAGACTACTGAAAGAGTTTTTTGCAGGGAAATAAGAAAAAAATAAATTATTTAATCAAACCCCCCACCATCTTCATCAGAGCTTTCTTCAACTACAACATCAGGATCATTATTATCCGTTTTCCTGGATTTACGTATTCCTAATTTTATGGATGTATCTTTATTTTCTTTGAATACCCTAGCTGTAGCGGGATAAACTGCTGCTGTACAACCTATCTGAATAAGCCTATGCAGAGTGTTTACATCACCTGCTTCATAAGTTACT
>JAGLZG010000074.1 GCA_023131705.1 Nanobdellota archaeon | reverse complement strand
AGGGAATGGTGCGATAAAAAACATCCAAGAAGAGGGGCAGTTTTGTTAACTGCAAAAGAAGTTTATAATGGCGCAAAAAAAATAAAATGAGATGGTATCTTAGAAGCAAAATCCATAATGCAGTTGTTACACAAGCAGATATAGATTATATAGGAAGCATAACAATAGATTCTGCCTTAGTTGAGAAAGTGGGCTTTCAGGAAGGAGAAAAAGTAGCTGTTTGGGATGTTACAAATGGCGAGAGATTAGAAACTTATGTTATTCTTGGCAGGAGAAATTCTGGAATAATTTGTATGAATGGTGCAGCAGCTAAGAAAATTAAAAAAGGGGATAAAGTGATTATAGCTGGATTTGAACTTTCAGATAAATATATAAAACCAAAGATTATACTTGTTGACGAGAAAAACAGATTTGTTAAGCATCTATAGTAAAATGAATGAAGCATATAATGATTATAAAGAAAGGCAGGAATTTCTTAGATTTGCTGATACAAGAAAATTTCATAAATTTTCTGGAGTGAATAATTAACAAATTTTTATTGGGTGAGTAAATGAGCATAAAAGAAAATTATCAAAAAATCAGAAGAGAAATTCCAGAACATGTAACCCTTGTTGTCGCAGCTAAGACAAGAACAAAAGAAGAAATTCTGGAGCTTATAGCTGCAGGAGCTGCTGATATTGGAGAAAATTATGTCCAGGAAGCACAACAGGTTTATAGCGCATTAGGAAATGAAGCAAAAAAATTAAGATGGCATATGATTGGGCATTTACAGACAAATAAGATAAATAAAGTTCTATCAATTTTTGATGTTATACAAACTGTTGACTCATATAAAAAAGCTCAGGCTATAGATAAAAGAGCTGAAGCAGCTGGCAGAAATATAGTTCCAGTTTATATAGAGATAAATATCGGCAGTGAATTCTCAAAAGAAGGCATAAAGCCAGAAGAACATAAGCCTTTTGAAGAATATATGCTAAAATTAGTTGAAGATATGTCAAAACTTAAACATTTAAGAGTAGAAGGTCTTATGACAATGGGTCCTCGTTCCGGAAACCCGGAAGATTCCAGGCCTTATTTTAGGCAGACAAGAAATTTATTTGATATGCTCAAAGAACTTCATCTTCCAAATGTAAATATGAAAACATTATCTATGGGAATGTCAAATTCATATAAAATAGCAATAGAAGAAGGAAGCAATATGGTAAGGTTAGGCACAATCGTATTTGGAGAAAGGAAATATTGTTGAGACAAAATGGGATTATTTTCATGTTTTAGAAAAGAAAATACATTAAAATGTGACTGGTGCGGAAGAGAAATAGAGGAAGCGCCTTATACAAAGTATATCAGGGATAAAAAGTTTAATTTTTGCTCTGAGTCCTGCAAACAAAGTTTTAGAAAATCAGGCAAAGGAAAAGGCATTTACAGGCGTTGTCCAACTTGTCCAATGTCACCAAAATCATGGGATTGAAATTAAAAAAATAAGGAGGATAATGAAAATGAATAAAATCAAACGTATTAACCCTGAATCTTTAAGAATCCCTACAAAATCTTACAGTCAAGGGGTTCTTATTCCATTCGGCAATGCCGAACTTTTATTTGTTACGGGCCAACTTCCGCAGGATTTAGATGGTAATGTGGTTGCCCCTAATGACGCGAAAACTCAAACAGAGCTCGTTTTTTCGCGAATCTCCGATATTCTCCAGGAGGCAGATATGACTATGGATCATGTTGTGAAAGTTCAAATATTTGTAAAGAATATCAGTGATTCTAAAATCATATCGAAAATCCGGGATGATGTATTCAAAAATAGCCGTCCTGCAAGCACACTTGTAGGGGTATCAAATTTTGTTAAGGATGAGTGTTGTGTAGAAATTGAGGTCACTGCGGCAAAATTTAAATAAAATAACAGGGTGATATAAAATGGCAAACATATTTTTAATAACAATATCAGCAGCATTTTTGGCTTGTATAGTTACCACAATAGGAATTTATGTTATAAACAAGTTTGCAAAATGGGGAAAAAGGAATGTTGTTTATTTCATGTCTTTTGCTGCTGGTGTTCTTATCTCTGTATCTTTTATGCATATAATACCAAAATCTTTTGAAATGAGCAAGTATGCTCCTGTTTTCTTATTGATAGGTTTCTTAACTCTTCATATATTTAACAGATTCTTAAAAGGGTTTGTGTGCGGTGAAAGTAAATGCAGAAATTATGCTTTTGGGGTGATACCTGCAATAGGAATAGGTTTCCATTCATTTATAGATGGAGTTATTTATTCTGTAATCTTTAGTGTGAGCATATTCACTGGAATCTTAGCGGCAGTTGGAATGGTTTTGCATGAGTTTCCCGAAGGGATAGTGACTTTTTTGCTTTTAATAAAATCCGGATTTAGTAAAAAGAAGTCATCATTATATGCTTTTTTAGCAGCAGCAATAACAACACCATTAGGAGCTTTGGTATCCTGGCCATTCATCAGCAGGCTCACCCCATCAGCACTGGGAATCTTATTATCACTTTCAGCAGGAGCATTAGTTTATGTTGGAGCTACACATTTATTGCCAAAAGTAGAAGAAGAAAGTAAAAGATACACATTGCTGGCTTTAGCTGCAGGAATAATTGTAGCTGTGATTATTATTTTATCAAAAACCACATAGTGGTTTTTGAGTATGCTCAGAAATCTTTGATTTCTGACATGTCAAAAGGTTGATTAAAATAGAAATAAATAAATCTAAAGAGAAATTAATGGAAGGACTAGGCATAGAGATTAATAACTGCAAAAAATGTGAATTATGGAAAACAAGAAACAAACCTCTTGTTGGGGATGGCTCAGTTGATGCAAATATACTGGTTATAGGAGAATCTCCTGGTTATAATGAGGATATTCGAGGCAGAGCTTTTATTGGAGAAGCAGGAAAGATTTTAGATCAACTGTTAGGCTTAATAAACCTAAAAAGAGATGATATTTATATAACCAATATTTTAAAATGCCATCCACCAAGAAACCACAATCCAAGCAGGGATGAAATTAATTCTTGCATAAAATACTTGGACAGGCAGATAAATATATTAAAACCAAAAATCATTTTGACACTTGGTAAATATGCCTCCAAGGAAATATTTAATAAATTTGATCTGGAATTTTCCAAGATTAGTGATATACATAGTAAAGTATTTGAAGCTGAACTAGATTTTGACAAAATTAAAATTATTCCATTGTATCATCCTGCTGTTGCATGTTACCACAATAATATGTTTGATATACTTAAAAAAGATTTTATAAAGTTAGGAAATATAATAGGACAAGTACAAAAATGAAAAACATATTATTAATAATATTATTGATATTTGTTGGACAAACTTTAGGTTCTTTAATTGGATTAATAAAAAAGCCAAAAAGAATTATTTTATATGGTTCTCTGGCATTTGCAGCTTCAATGATGTTAGGTATTTCTTTTTTTCAATTAATACCAGAAGGTCTAAAAATTACCTCTTTTTATTTGATTATAATCTCTTTTTTTCTTGGAATAATAATAATGCGGATTATTGATAGGATCCTGCCTCATATAAACCCCCAGCTGCTTAAAAAAGAAAAACCTTCTGTTAAAAGAAGTGTTACAATGCTTGTTATTGGCATGGCGCTGCATAACCTGCCAGAAGGCCTGGCAATTGGAACTGGATTTGCTCTAACACCTGCATTAGGAATAATGATAGCATTAGGAATTGCAGCACAAGATGTCCCAGAAAATATTGCAACAATTGTTCCCTTATATGGCTTAACTAAAAAGAGAATGAAATCTTTTATCATAACAACAGGAACAATATTATTTGAGGTATTTGGTTTTATTTTTGGATATTTTATCTTAAAAGGAGCATCACAAAACTTATTAGGAGCATCACTTGCACTTGCAGCAGGTTTTATGACATATATTTCAGTAGAAGAATTGATTCCAGCGGCACAAATAAGACAAAATTTAAAAGTAGGCATTGTTAGTATTATTTTAGGAGTATTGTGTGTTTTGTTAATCAGTTTTTTAGGTCAGATGGTATAGTATAAATGAGAATAGCAATTACAGGCGGGAAAGGAGGAACAGGAAAAAGTACAGTAGCAACAGCGCTGGCAGTTGAATTAGCAAAGCAAAAAAAGAAAGTTTTGTTAATCGATGCAGACACAGACTGCCCTAATGACCATCTAATTCTTTCAATAAAAAGGGAAAAAGAAAAGGATATTTTTCAGTTAATGCCAAAATGGGATTTTACTAAATGTATTAAATGCGGAAGATGTAAAGAAGTATGCAGAGAAAATGCGATTGTTTTTGTAAAAGGAAGAAATCCTATCTTTGTTAAGGATTTGTGCAATGGCTGCGGCACGTGCATTTTTGCATGTCCCACAAAAGCTATCAGCAAAGACAAACAGATAGTAGGAACAATCTATTCCGGGAAAGGTCATGGGATTGATTTGCTGACAGCAGAGATGAGGATTGGCTATGAAGAGGCATCTGTTATAGTAAATGGGTTAATGAAATTTTCCTCAAAAACAGAAAAAAACTATGATCATATCCTGGTAGATACTGCAGCAGGAACTCATTGCAATGTAATCTCTGCCTTATTAGGCTGTGAATTGGCTATAGCTGTTACAGAACCAACCCCTTTAGGAGCACACGATCTGGATTTGATATTAAAGTTATGCAAAGTTTTGAAAATTCCGGCAAAAGTTGTGTTAAACAGAGCAGATATTGGAGATAAAAAATTAATTGAAAAGATAGCTAAAAAATACAGAATAGAGATTATTGCTGAAATTCCATATAAAAAAGAGATTTTAGAGGCATATTCAAAAGGTAAGCCAATTGAGGATAAGAGTATAAAAGGAATAATAAAAGATATAATTGGTGGTTAATATGTACACTTTAATGATTGAAATTTTAGATGAGGATTTTAAAAAAGTTGAAAGACAATCTAAAAAATTTTGTGAATGGGCAAAAGAAGCCAGAGAAGGAAAAGAAATTTTTATTGGAAAAAACAGTATTTCATGTCCTTTGGCTTTATTTAAATTAGGTTATGATAAGCCTGCTGATTTAGAAACTACTTTAATTGGTTGGAGTGATGCAGTAAATGAAGAAAAAGCCAAACAATATTTAGATAGCACAAAGAGGATACAAGGACAAAAAGTTTTTCATTTAGCTCCGGAATTAAAAAATCCAGATTTAACTGTTTATTTTGGTTACCCGGATGAAATAATGAGAAAAGTCAGGGAATATTCCAGCAAAACAGGTAAAAGAATAATAGGCCAGGTTTCAGGAATTGGGGCTATGTGCGGAGAACTATGCGCTTTTCCATATGTGACTAATCAGCCGAATCTTTCAGTAGGGTGCGGTGGAAGTAGAAAAAGAGTATTCAGGGAAAATGAAATTGCAGTTGTTTTTCCTTGTAGGGGTGATGAATGAATGAAACTGACAATCATATACAATAATGAAGCAAACCCTAATTTAAAGTCAGGATGGGGATTTTCCTGTTTAATAGAAGAAAATGGCAAAAAGGTTTTGTTTGATACTGGCTGTGAAGGCCCTGGTTTATTATATAATATAAAAGAATTAGGATATGAAGTCAGGGATATTAATGTTATTGTTATATCACATCAGCACTGGGACCATACAGGCGGATTATTTGATGTATTAGAACTGAATAATAAATCAGAGGTTTTTGTGCTTAATTCATTTTCTGAACATTTTAAAAATGAGATAAGAAAAAGAGCAGAAATAAAAGAAATTAAAAGTGAACAAGAAATAACTGAAAATATATACACAACAGGATTAATAAAGAATGAGCCAGATGAGCAAGCATTAATATTAAAAACAAATAAAGGAATCATAGTTGTTGTTGGATGCTCTCATCCGGGTGTTGACAAGATATTAGAAATAGCTAAAAAGTATGGAAAGATATACGCTATTATCGGTGGATTTCATGGCTTTTCTGATCTTGATGCTTTAAGAGATATTGAGATAATAGGAGCATGCCATTGCACCCAGTATATGAATGAAATAAAAGAAAGGTTTCCAAAGCAGTTTAGGGAAATAAGAGCAGGGGATGTTATAGAAATATGAGAGGAATCTATTGCTTAATAATCAATGTAAGGAAAGATATTAAAGAAAAGATAGGAGCATTAGGCAAAATAAATTTTAAAAAAGGAAAATATGTTTATGTTGGCTCTGCGCAAAATAATCTTGAAAAAAGAATAGCAAGACATTTAAGCAAAGATAAAAAATTAAAATGGCATATAGATTATTTATTATCAAATAAAAATGTAAAAATTGAAAAAGCTGTTTACAAAAAAGCAAACAAGCAACAAGAATGCAAAACAGCTTGTTTTTTAAACAAGTTTGAAACACCAATAAAGAATTTCGGATGCTCTGACTGCAGATGTTATTCTCATTTGTTTAGGTTAAAATCATTGAGAAATATAAATAAATTAAATTTAAGAGAGATATAAATGGCTTGCAAATGGCTTGATTATTGCCCATTAAGAAGATTTGAGGAACAAGGCAAATTAGATGATAGATGGAAAAAACAATATTGTGAAAGCAAAGACAACTGGAAAAATTGCAAAAGATATCAAATGGAAGAAAAAGGTTTGTATCACTCAGATAATATGATGCCTGATGGAATTATTAATGAAAAGTTAAGATGAAACTAACAATTTTACACAACGAATTAGAAAAATATGTAGAAGAAAAATCTGGTTTTAGTGTGCTTATTAAAACAGATAATGGAAAAATCTTGTTTGATGTTTCTTATTCAGATGATATTATTAAAAATTCTAATAAAGCAGGAATAAAATTAGATAATATTGATTATCTTATCTTAAGCCATGGCCATATAGATCATACAGAAGGACTAAGATTTATTGATTTCTCAGGTGTTAAAAATTTATTAGCGCATCCTGATTGTTTTCAAAAAAAATATTTTAAAGGAATTGGAGAAATCGGTTGTCCTATTGGTTTAGATGAATTGAAACAAAAGACAAAAGTGATCTTATCAAAAGAGCCATATTGGATTGAAAAAGATAAAATTGTATTTTTAGGCCAAATACCAAGAAAAACAGATTTTGAAGCAAAAGAACCTGTAGGATATTTAGGAAATGGGGAAGGTGATTTTGTTTTGGATGATTCTGCCATCGCTATAAAGACAGGTAAAGGTTTAGCCATTATCTCAGGATGTTCTCATGCAGGAATATGTAATATTGTAGAGTATGCGAAGCATATTTGCAAAGAAAATAAAATTTGTGTTTTATTAGGAGGATTTCATCTATTTAATAAAGAAATTACAGATAAAACTATTGAATTTATTAAGAAACAAA
>JAGLZG010000073.1 GCA_023131705.1 Nanobdellota archaeon | reverse complement strand
AACAGTCTTTACATCAAGATCAGTGAGTGCCATTATGATTTAATCCTTGCAAAGAGTGTGAAAGGTATAACTCTGCCTATTCTCAGTATATAATCAGACCTTGAGGATATAAATTCTGTGACTTTATCCTGGACTAAATATTGCCATGTTGAAATATTATCACTCAATATCTCACTGCTATTAGGATCTAATATTCTTATTCCAGTGATTAGAGACACATCATAAGAGACAGCAGTTAGTTCTAATGTGCAGCCAGAGGGAAGAATCAAGGGATAATAATTATAAGGAACTCCTCCTTCTTCTATTGCTTTAGTAAACACTGGAACCCACATATAAGCTTGATAAGCTATATTCTGAACAAAGAGCTGCTGAAGTTCAGGAGTCATTTCATTTGATGTGCTTACTTTTACTGTGGGATCAAGCTTTGTGATAGTGCTTGCTGTGATGTTATACATTATGCTTCCCATCCATTTCCCCAGTAAGCTGCAAAAGAATAAGCAGATCCAGAATCAGGAACAAATGTCCCATCAATATAATTCAAGCCAGCTATGAATGATCCTGTTACATCTGAATGAAGGATCTCTGCTGGATTGCTTGTTTTACTCCCTTGAGCAGTCCCATTTAAGCTCCAGATGAAAGTCCCATCCACATAAGAAGTATCACTCATAGCAGTAAAAGTCAACTTCCCTTCATTTGTTTTCAGGAGGAATGTCCCAAAGAATCCTAGAGTGGCTGTTCCGGCTGGATCAGTGGAACTCATTATAACTCTGGGAGCATTAAAACAAAAGAAAGAATTCTGCTGGAATGTCTGATTCTTGATTGCTGAGTAATAATCTTCATCCTCAAGATTACAGCCTCTCACAGTGTAATAGGATCTATTTGTATTTAGATCAATCATAAGACTCCCACACTTCCTCCAATATCATGAACTCCCACTTTGAAGTATTCATAAGTCTCAAGAGTTATTTCTTGAACTACAGCAGTCACTATCTTTGTTGATGGATTCCATGCTCTGAATATATTAAGATGTTTTGTCCCAGAGGATTCAAATACTGTAGGAATATTAGAGAGATCAATTGCCTTCCCAGGAGCAAGAGTATCCCAATTAGAAGCTCTTGTCTCAAAAGAATGGGTTGCTCCACTGGAGAAATATGTAGATACCAGAAAGCCCAGATTCCTTGCATCTTCATTGAAATTGATCAACCATGTTGCAATCTTCTTCTCATCCCCATAATCAAAGTCTGTATCAACTGTTGTATTCTCCAGATACTTTCTCTCCTCTTCAGAATAAGCATACTGGATATATAAACTCTTGAGAGGAGAATCTTTTGAAGCTGTGAATCCTCCCAGAACATCTGTGCTGTAATTCAAGGATCCTGCAGAAGCCTGGAGAGCTACAATTGGAGATGGGACAAAGAGATTCACTGTTTCTCCATTATATGCAGCACATCCTCCTCCTCCCACAGATTTCAGGAGTTCATTAAGCACATCAATGAAAGTCTCATCTCCATAGATGTATTGACTGGGAGAGATGATGATAGATTCCAGAGCAGCCCTAAGAGAATTAGTTCCATTAGAATCTGTGATGTCCCATGATAGATCTGCTCCTCCCCATGAGTCATTCCCATTGGCATTATAAAGAGAAAGAGGAAGTCTCAGGAAATCATTAAAGAAATCATATCCATTGATGGAAGCAGAAGCAATATCATCAGGATAAGCTTTATTCCTCAAGAGAGTATCACCAGTATTCAACCAGAATGGAATCTTCTCTACAATAAATGAAGATGATCCCCCAGAATCCTCCAGAATTTGTCCTGCTTTGAAGAGCTCTTCTCCGCTTGATGTATTTGTGAGCAGCTCTCCCTTCTTCAAGGGGAATGTATTTGTAAGAGAGATTGTTCCTGATTCTGATCCATAATCCCTATCAATATTGGAAATAGATCCCACAATCTGCGGTCTCACAACTCCATAGAAACTCTGCTCTGCTGCATTAGCTTCAGTAATATGGCTCACGGGGCACAGAGGCTTCTCAAGCAATCCATCAAGAACAGAATTGAGCGTGAAGCTTACAGTCTGGTTCAAAGCATCCAGCTTGATTGATTTGTATTCAAGAAATCCTGCAAAGAGAGTCTCATGTCCTGATTCAACATCAGCATCTCTTATGTAGAAGACTCCAGAAGGATTATATGAAGTTCCTGTAAGAGAATGCCCAGTGAATGTTCCCCACTGATTCTCATCATTCTTGAGTGTCACAGTTACAGCAGAACTGAAAGCTCCATCAATCCCAGGAAGATATAGATATTGCTG
>JAGLZG010000072.1 GCA_023131705.1 Nanobdellota archaeon | reverse complement strand
ATCTTTGATTTTACAGGGTGCTTTGCACCGCATACAAGGCATTTAATAAACATTAGCTTGTTTTCCTTTATGAACTCAGTATCCGGCTTTCCGCATTCCGGGCAAAAAACAAAATCATCAGCATATTGTTTTATCTTTTCATTAATTCTTAAAGCAGGAATCTTGCTTCCCATAATGACAGAGCCAGAACCCTCCATCTTACCAGGAGTTGCCAATTCCTTAAGAATATATTTTAATAAATGCTCAACAGGCCTGTGCAAAGCAGAAGCTATTTGGTTAAAGTTAGATATGATTGTCCTATTGCCCTGCACATGCCCCCTAACTTTAGGAATCTCAAACCTTTCTTTTTCATAAACATGTTTTGGCATTTCTTTTTTTGCTTTTTCCAATAGCTTCTTGTAATCCATAGCAAAGAAAAAGACAGGGTGTTTTATAAACTTTTGGGAAAACGAAATAATTTATTCTCCTTCAAACTCAACCAGATTAAAAACCTTGTACCCATTATCTAATAATTTTTTCTTTCCACCCAAATCAGGCAAATCCACAATAAAAGCAACTTCATGTATTTTCCCACCAAGTTTTTCTAGTAACTGGCAGGCTGCAAGACTTGTGCCCCCTGTAGCGCAAAGATCATCTGTAAGCAAAACTTTATTCCCGGGTTTTATAGCATCTTTATGTATTTCAATACCATCTTTGCTATACTCTGTTTCATACTCTATTTTTTCTGTTTCTGCCGGCAGTTTACCTGGTTTTCTCAATAGAATAAATCCAACACCAAGCTCATGAGCTAAGATACTTCCTAAAATAAATCCTCTTGACTCAATACCTGCTACCAACTCTATTTTTTCATCCTTATACCTCTTAACAAACTCTGCTACAACATCTTTCAGACCCTGAGAATCCTTTAACAATGTAGTTATATCCCTAAACATGACTCCTTGTTTAGGAAAATGTGGTATTGTCCTTATCTTTGATTTTATATGTTGCATTTTATTTCACCCTTTCTAAACCCCCATTAATAACAATGGGTTTCATTCCTTTAATTTCTTCTGTATAAGATAAATCCTCAGGAATTGGATTTAACATAAATATCTTTTTATTTAATGCAAATGCTAATCCCATTTCAATCAAGGAATTTCCTCCAATATAATTCTTTTTTCCATCTTTATCAAAATTTAGAACAAGAATTGCATCACTTTCCTTTATTTTATCAAAATGTTCTCTCATAAGATTTTCTTTAAGCTTTTCAATTTCTTCATCCCACCCTTCTTTTCTTGCATTATAGTATTCTTCTACAGGAACTTCTTTTCCTCTAAAAAAAACTTTCATAGGATGAGTTATAGCTTCTTTACCTAATCTTTCCAAATCTGCTTTTGCTTCAAGAGCTTCTTTGAAAAAACAAGCAGAGTTGCATATTATTATTTTCATCCTTTCACCTTAGATACAACATTTACCAATAATTTCTTAACATTATCTGCATTTTTATTGAATATCTCTAAAACCTGTTCCCATGTTACAGGTTCTTCATCTTCCTTCCAACTATCAAAGTCAGTACTCATAGCAATAGCAGCATAAGGTATTTCAGCTTCATTTGCTAATATACACTCAGGCGCAATACTCATATTGATTACATCAGCGCCCCACTGCCTGAAAAGCTTTGATTCTGCCTTTGTGCTAAACCTTGGGCCTTCTATTGTTATAACAGTTCCTTTTTCATGTGTTTTAAAGCCAAGC
>JAGLZG010000071.1 GCA_023131705.1 Nanobdellota archaeon | reverse complement strand
ATACCATAAATATTTTAGAAAGCACCAGTACTTTTTTATGGCCAATCTTATCAGCAAAATAACTGCTTGGTATCTCAAATAAAAAAGAGAATAAAAAACCAACAGCAGTATAAATTCCAATTTGGTTAGCATGAGTATTAGGCAATGTTAAGAAAAATATTGAAAGCAAAGGTATAAAATGTCTTCTTTGTGTAAGACTATACACAAATATCTTCCATATGTTTCCTGAAAGTTCTTTTTTAGTGTATTTCATTTTAATAAAATAAATAGCCCCAGGCAGATTCCCACATAAGGGCAGTCTGCCCTTATCAACCCTCTGAGGCTTTCTCACTTCGCTCGAAATTAAAATAGCCCCAGGCAGATTCGAACTGCCGTCCTTCGGCCCAGAACCGAAGATGATTGACCACTACACTATGGGGCTGTTAATATGTCAGAAATCAGAGATTTCTGAGCATGCTCAAGAACCACCTGTATATATAGATGGCTTTCAAGGCTCCACCTTTCATGTTATCCGTCTATTGGACGGGTGGTTCTTGACAAGAAAGAAACAGAAACAATATAAAAAATTAACTAAAATCAGTCTTCAATCTTGATAGCTTCACTTGGACATTGCACTTCGCAAGCCCTACATCCAATACACTCATCAGGATTAGCTACTATAATTTTGTCTCCTTTCTTCTCAAAAACATTCATAGGACAAACATCAATACAGGTTCCGCACTTAGTGCATTTCTTGGAATCAATCTTGGGTTTTGGCATCTTTTTCTTCAGACTTCTTTTCTTTTTTAAATTCTTCTTTCTTTTTTTCAGGATTTTCTTCTTTTTTAGATACTTCTTTCTTTTCTTCTATATTTTTTTCTTCTTTTGGCTTTTCCTTTACTTCTTTAGTATCTGTCTTTTTTTCTTTTTTCTCTGTTTTTTTAATAACATTATGATATCTTGCTTTTTCTTTTACAGGCTCTATAACTCTAATCTCGCATACCCTTAAAGGATAAATCTTAGATAACTCTCTTTTTAGTGTAATCTGGAGTTTATATTCTATTAATTCCTTAATAATATCCTCATAAGACATTTTGCCTATTTTTTCTGACAATGAATTATAAGCAGCTTTTCTTAAAGCAGATAAAACAGATTTTTTTGTTTTATTTAGCGTTAATAAAAAAGGCTTTACTCTTAATGTCTTATTATCACCACTCTTAATAATAAAGCTGTCATCAACCCTGCCCTTTCCCTTTCTGATAAGCCTTTTAACAAATGTAGGCAATAATGAATAGCCAATTACCTCTGTGCCAACACTATTTCCCTTAATACTGTTTATTGAAAATTTAACAATTATATTTTGTTTCTTAGGCTCATTTGTTAAGGTCATAAGATTAGAACTAACTATTCTTCCCAAAAGTTTTCTTATATCAACTACAGATACCTCTCCAATTACACTTTCATGGAACATAGTTGGCGCAACTATTTTAATCCATTCTTTCTTTTTTATCCTTGTTTTTGCCATACTAACGCTTAGAACAAATAGTTTATTTATAAAGATTGCTATTTTTTAAATTAGGATTATATTCGCCTAAATATCCAAATTAATAACCTCTTTGGCATGCTCCTGTATAAACTTTCTTCTTGGAGGTACATCATCTCCCATCAGGATTGTGAATATTATGTCTGCTTCAACAGCATCCTCAAGTGTCACCCTCATCAAAGTTCTGTTTTCCGGGTCCATTGTTGTATCCCATAACTGCCCTGGATTCATCTCTCCCAAACCTTTATACCTCTGTATCTCTACTTCTTTTCCAATCTGGCTTAATTTTTCATTTAACTCATCATCAGAATAAACCCAATGGCTTTCTTTTCCTTTCTTAACCTTATACAAAGGAGGCATTGCTATATATACATAACCTTCTTCTATTAATTTAGGCATATACCTGTAAAAGAATGTCAACAGCAATGTTCTTATATGGGCTCCATCAACATCAGCATCTGTCATTATTATAATCTTATGATATCTTAGCTTGCTAATATCAAACTCATCTCCAATTCCTGCTCCAAAAGCAGTTATCATTACAACTATCTCTTCTGATTTTAGTATTTTATCCATTCTTGCCTTTTCAACATTGAGGATTTTCCCCCTTAGTGGAAGTATTGCCTGAAACTCCCTGTTTCTTCCCTGTTTGGCACTGCCACCGGCAGAATCTCCTTCAACAATGTATAACTCGCATAAAGAAGGGTCTCTGTTAGAGCAGTCTGCCAGTTTTCCAGGCAGACTATTATTGTTTAAAGCGCCTTTCCTCCTTGTTAACTCTCTTGCCTTTTTTGCTGCCTCTCTTGCATTAGCAGCTGTTATTGATTTAGTAATAATTGCCTTTGCTATTGCCGGGTTTTCCTCTAAAAAGCTTGTCAGATTATCATGGACAACACTATCAACTATGCCTTTTACTTCTGAATTTCCTAATTTTGTTTTTGTCTGCCCTTCAAACTGGGGATTCCTCATCTTTACAGATATAACTGCAACAAGACCTTCTCTGACATCATCAGAACTAAGCTTTTTATCTCCTATCTTATGTTTTTCAATATACTGATTCATAGTTCTTGTCAGCGCTGTCTTAAAACCGCTTAGATGAGTTCCGCCTTCTATTGTATTGATGTTATTTGCAAAAGAAAAAACATTTTCCTGATAGCCTTCATTATACTGCAAGGCTATATCAACTCCTATATCATTTTTTTGTTTGGTAAAATTTATTATGCCGTTAATCGGCTTTTTATTCTTATTGAGGTGCTCAACAAAACTTGTAATGCCTCCTTCATAAAAGAATTCCTGTTTTTTGTTACTCCTTTCATCCTCCAATACAATCCTTAAACTCTTGTTAAGAAAAGCAAGCTCCCTTAATCTGGAACTTAGGGTATCAAAATGAAACTCATTTACCTGGAATAT
>JAGLZG010000070.1 GCA_023131705.1 Nanobdellota archaeon | reverse complement strand
ATTAAATCATTTCCAGGTGAAACTATAACTGAAAGCGAGACAGAGCCTTTTGAGAAGATAAAGCATATTTTTGATCCTGTTGTTACAAAAGCGATAGAAGCAGCAAAGCCAAGTGATTTGCCTAAGCTGGTAGAGGTCTTAAAGCAGGTTGCTAAGGAAGATCCTACTGTGCAGATAGAGATTAACGAGGAAACTGGAGAGCATCTGATGCATGGCATGGGTGAGCTTCATTTAGAGGTTATTGAAAACAGGATAAAGAGTGAGAAAAATGTTGATGTTAAGACAAGCCCCCCTATTGTTGTTTATAGGGAAGCAATACAAAAGGCAAGCCCAGAGGTGGAGGGAAAGACACCTAATAAGCACAATAAATTTTTATTTAAGGTAGAGCCTCTTGATGAGCCTATTTATAATGCTGTTAAAAAAGGAGATTTGCCTGAGATGAGGATAAAGAAAAAGGATGATAAGATAAGAGACACATTAGTAAGTTGCGGTATGAAAAGCAAGGAGGCTGTGAAAGTCAAGGATATATTTAACAGAAATATATTTGTGGATGCTACCCGTGGACAGGTTCATATAGGGGAGGTAATTGAGATGATATTGGATATGTTTGAGGATGTCATGAAAAAAGGCCCTTTGGCACGAGACCCCTGCATAAAAGTGAAGGTTACACTGACAGATATGAAGCTGCATGAAGATGCAATTCACAGGGGACCAGCACAGGTGTATCCTGCTGTAAGGGCGGGTATAAGGGGTGCTATGATGATGGCTAAACCAATCATATTTGAGCCATTGCAGATACTGCATATAGAAGGCCCTGCTGATAATATGGGAGAGATATCAAAATTGATTGCAAACAAGAGAGGACAGTTGCTTGAGATGAACCAGGAAGGAAGCTTAGTAATTGCAAAGGCAAAGATGCCTGTAGGAGACATGTTTGGGTGGAGTTCTGATTTAAGGTCAGCTACATCCGGAAGGGGTGTTTCAAGCTTAATAGACCAGATGTTTGAAAGGCTGCCTGCTGAGCTGCAGGAAAAGATAATAAAACAGATAAGAGAAAGAAAGGGATTGACTGATGCTATGGTCGGGGCATAGAATTGTTTTTCCGAAACCTTTATAAATACGCATAAAATCCCATATATAATAATAACACTTAAAAATAAATGTTTAATCAGGAGGATGTTTTAATATGGCAGAAAAAAAACCACACATGAATTTAGTATTTGTAGGTCATGTTGACCATGGCAAGTCTACAACAGTTGGAAGACTATTATATGATAGCAAGAATATAGATGAACAAACTATGAGGAAGTTAAAGGAGAAAGCAAAAGAGCTGGGAAAAGCTGGATTTGAGTTTGCTTTTATCATGGATAACCTAAAGGAAGAGAGAGAAAGGGGAGTTACAATTGATCTGGCTCATAAGAAATTCGAGACAGACAAGTATTATTTTACAATAATTGATGCGCCTGGACACAAGGACTTTATTAAGAACATGATTACAGGAGCATCACAAGCAGATGCAGGTGTTTTGGTTGTAGCTGCAAATGACGGGGTTATGGCCCAGACAAAAGAGCATATTTTCTTATCAAAAACACTGGGTGTTAACCAGTTGATAATAGCCATTAACAAGATGGATATGGTAAAATATGATGAGAAGAGATTTAATGAAGTTAAGGCTGATGTTGAAAAACTATTGAAATCAGTTGGTTATGACTCAAGCAAGATATTATTTGTACCAGTTGCATCTTTGGTAGGGGACAATATTGTTGAAAAAAGCAGCAATATGGATTGGTATAAAGGAGAGACTTTGCTTAAAACAATGGATACCTTAAGCATTCCGGAAAAACCAGTTGATTTACCATTAAGGCTTCCTATACAGGATGTTTATAATATAACCGGAATAGGGGTTGTACCTGTTGGAAGAGTTGAAACAGGCATTATGAAAGTGGGTGACAAGATTATTGTAGTTCCCGGCAGAGAAGGAAAAGGAGTTCCTGGAGAGGTTAAGTCTATGGAGATGCATCATGAACAGATGCAGCAGGCAGAACCAGGAGATAACATTGGATTTAATGTAAGGGGAATAGGCAAAAAGGATATTGCAAGAGGGGATGTTTTAGGGCATGCTGACAATGTTCCGACAATTGCTTCAGAATTTACAGCACAAATGGTTGTTTTAAACCACCCAAGTGTTATAACTGTCGGATATACACCTGTATTCCATATACATACAGCACAGGTAGCCTGTCAGGTTGTTGCTATTGAGAAAAAATTAAACCCGGCAACTGGTGAGACTTTACAGGAAAATCCAGATTTCATAAAAAATGGAGATGCTGCAATTGTCAAGGTAAAACCAATGCAACCGCTTGTTATTGAAAAGCAAAAGGATATTCCACAAATGTCAAGGTTTGCTATAAGGGATTCCGGAGCAACAGTGGCTGCTGGAATGTGCATTGACCTTGTTAAGAAAAGCTAAATTTTTTATTTTTTTCCTTTAATTTAGGTTCATGGTGAACCCTGGGTTTATCATGGTGGTAAACACCGGTTGCAGTTGAGAGAGAAAAATGCCAAAAGCAAGAATAAAATTAGCAAGCGCTGATATAGACAAGGTAAATGAAGTATGCACCTATATTAAAGATATTGCTAATAAGACTGGTGTTGATATAAGAGGACCTATACCTCTTCCTACTAAAAAATTAAAGGTTACTACCCGTAAAAGCCCTGATGGCGAGGGCAAGGCTTCTTGGGAAAGATATGAGATGAGAGTTCATAAAAGGCTTATAGACTTAGGTGTAGATGAAAGAGCCTTAAGAATGGTCATGAGGGTTCCTATCCCTGAGGGACTTAATATTGAGATTGAAATGATTGAGTGATTATTTTTTTCTTCCCTGGATAATTTTTCTTTTTCTAACACAACAAGCGAATCTATTCATGTCATGATTTTTGCATCACTTACTATAAAATCAAAAGGTTTATATACATGTTAGGCTTACCTAACTTTATATGGATAACCTAACTAAAAGCATTGAAGATTATCTTGAAGCAATATATTTAATTGCAAAAGAAAAAAAAGTTGTCAGAGTGAAGCAGATTGCAGAATTTCTTAATATAAGCCTGCCAAGCGTGTCTGAAGCAGTGCAGAAACTTAGGAGAGCTGGATTTGTAAAAAGTGAAAAATATGAATATATTAATCTAACCAAAGAAGGGAGGGTATTGGCTAAAAGCATATATGCTAAACATAAGCTATTGCTGTTTTTTTTAAGCGATATGCTAAAGGTCGATAAAAAAACAGCTCTAAAAGATGCATGTGCAATTGAGCATTGTTTAAGTAAGGAATCTGCTCAAAAACTGAAAAAATTTGTTGCTTTAAAATTAAATAAAAAATAAGTGGAGGTAATAAAAATGCCAGGATATGATGGAACAGGTCCAGCAGGAATGGGACCAATGACAGGAAGAGGTGCAGGATATTGTACACCAGGAACAACACCAGTCAATACTGGAACCGGAGTTGTATATGGTGGTGGAAGAGGACGTGCCTTTGGTGGTGGCAGAGGAAGAGGATCAAGAGGAGGTAATGGTATGTATAATCCAAGAGGGTTTATAAGACCAAGATTTGTAGCAGTATCACCAAGTGAACTTGAAAAAAAGATTAAAAAATAATTTTTTATTTTTTTCTTCCTTGAACAATATACAAGGCTGCTAATTTAGAATCTTGACTTTCAAATATTTCCTGACCCTTGGCACCTAAGTAATATTCTGCTTTGATAGAATTAAAATAATCAGAAATTACTTTTTCTATTGGTGTTAAGTATGGATGTTTAATTTTGTTGATATAAGAATCTGATTGTTTTCTTTTTCCTTTGAAAAATTTAGATCTAGGATTTAACAGCATTACTAAAACTCTTCCTTTTGCTCTAAGAACTCTTGCTGTTTCTTGGACTGCTTTTTCATAATTATCAATAAACTGTAAAGATGCAATATAAATTGCAGCGTCAAAAGTTGAGTCTTCAAAATAATCCATATTTTCTGCTGAACCAGCTATAGTTCTTATATTATCTGTTGCTCCATCTAAAGCTATTTTAGAAACATCTAATCCAGTAACATTAAAATCATTTTCTTGTAAACCTCTTTCTATAATAGCTGGACCACAACCAACACTTAACACATTTTTGTAGCCTTTTAATTCACTCAAAATATATTCTAATTCTTTTTCAAATACATCTCTCCAAAATTTAGTTTTGCAGGATTCTAAATATTTACTCATCTTAATATACACTTCCATTTATAATCTACAAAAAGAAAAAAGAGTTTAAAAAATTATTGTTTTTACAAAAAAATAGAAACATTTATATATTAGTTATGAATATATATTCATTATAGGTTATGAATAAGTATTCATAACACTAAATTTATGGAGGTAGATATAAAATGCCAGCAGGAGATGGAACCGGTCCAAATGGACAAGGTTCAATGACAGGAAGAGGCGCAGGATATTGCGCAGGATTTAATACACCAGGATATGCAAATCCAATGCCAAGAAGAGGTATGGGATTTGGCAGAGGAATGGGTTTTGGAAGAGCAACAATGTATAATCCAAGGGGGTTTATAAGACCAAGATTCATGGGAGTTGCTCCAGTAGCACCACAGCCAGTTTATCAAGAGCAGATACAACCAATATATCCACAGCAACCATACAAACCAACAAAAGAACAGGAGATAGATATGCTTGAGCAGGAAGCAAAAGCAGTTGAAGAAGAACAAGAAGCTATGAAACAGGAATTAGAAGCTATTAAGAAAAGAATGGAAGAATTAAAAAAGCAAAAATAAAGATTTTAGATGATTGACAAAAACAACATACTTATTGAAGTATCTAATAGGCATGTGCATCTTTCAAGAGAACATATAGATGCCTTGTTTGGGAAGGATTATAAACTTAATTTAGACAAAAATCTTTCCCAACCTGGCCAATTTGCTGCAAAAGAAAGAATTAATTTAATTAATGGCAGTAAAAGAATTGATAATGTCAGGATATTGGGACCTGAAAGAAAATACAGCCAAGTAGAATTATCCAGAACAGATGCAATGTTTCTTAAGATTGATGCCCCATTAAGAATATCAGGAGATATAGAAAAAAGTCCAGGAATAACTATAGAATGGCCTAAAGGAACTTTGAAATTGAAAGAAGGAGTGATTATAGCAAGAAGACATATTCATCTAACTGAAGAACAAGCAGAAAAATTAGGTATTAAAAATCAAAGATTTGTAAGTATAAAAATAAATGGAGAAAAAGAAACAATATTCAATAAAGTTATGATGAGAATAGGCAATAATTATTCTCTTGCAGTTCATCTTGATAGTGATGAAGGCAATGCTGTATGTATAAATAGAAAAACATTTGGAGAATTGATTTTAAATAAAGACTGAAATAATAAAAAGTATTAAAAAGAATAAAAACAATTAAGATAAAATGCCAAGACCAATCATCTGCAGAAGAGTATGGTTTCAGCCGGGAGTAACTTATTTTAAGCCAGCTGGAATCAGAATAACAGGTTTAAATGAAGTTGTTTTGACAATGGGAGAGTTTGAAGCAATAAGATTAAAGGATTTTGAAGTGATAGATCAGGAAAAAGCTGCGAAGAAAATGAATATTTCACAGCCAACATTTCATCGTTTAATCTTATCTGCAAGAAAAAAGATTGCAGATGCCCTGGTTAATGGCAAAGCAATCAGAATTGAAGGAGGTAACTATAAAATGGTGCAACAACCAATACAGCCTGGAATGGGCAGAGGAATAGGTAGGGGAAGAGGTATGGGTGGAGGAAGAGGAAGAATGGGAGGTCCTTTTGCAGCAGGGCCAGGAGGAATGTGTAAATGCACAAGATGTGATTATGAAGAACCTCAAATTAGAGGCCAGCCTTGCATGAGCAAAAAATGCCCTAAATGCGGGGCACCAATGGTTAGAGGATAATAAATTGGAAAAAGAAAACATATCAATAATTGCAATTATAGTAAACTTTTTTTTAAGTGTATTTAAGATAGGCATAGGTATAATCAGCAAGTCTTCTGCAGTGATTGCAGAAGGAGTTCATTCAGGAATGGATATTGTTACTTCAATAATAAGCTTTACAGGAATAAAAGCAGCAAAAAAACCTGTTGATAAAGAGCATCCTTATGGCCATTATAAGATGGAAGTTGTTGCTGGTTTAATAATAGCAATTGTTTTGTTAGGAACTTCATTATGGATTATTTATCAGGCAATTACAAGCTTTTTTACAATAAAAGAACTTTTTATAACTCCATTAACATTGATAGTCATGGCTGTTTCTGCTGTCATTAATGAAATAATGGCAAGAGTGAAAATAAAATATGGAAAAAAATATGAAAGCATGGCCCTGATTGCAGATGGCCAGCATTCAAGGATAGATGTATTAGCTTCTATCAGCGTTTTTATTGGTTTGTTTCTAACAAGATACTGGCTGCACCTTGATTCTGTTATAGCGCTGCTTATCGGGTTATATGTGTTATATGGTTCTGTTTCATTAGGTAAAAAAACAACAGACAGTTTATTAGATGTTTCTGCAGGAGATGATGTTGAAAATAAAATAAAAAATGTTGTTAAAAAAGAAAATATAAAATTAGAAAGCTTAAAAACACAAAAGCTGGGATCTGCTGTTTTTGCAGAATTAAAGATTAACTTAGACCCAAAACTGCATGTTGACCAGGCTTCTTCAACAACCAAAAAGCTGGAAGAAAAAATTCAGCAGGAAGTAAATGCTGTTAAATATGTTGTTATCCAGATAGAATCTCACAAGATAAAAGAAGAAAGCTATAAAGGGCTCTTTGGAAGAGGCTTTGGCTGGAGAGGAAGAATGGGTGGAAGTTCTTTGGGACCAGAAGGAGAATGCTTTTGCTTAAATTGTGGGAGTACAGTAGCTCACCAAAGAGGGATTCCATGTTTTAAAGTAAAATGCCCTAAATGCGGCAGTTTTATGACAAGAAGAGGAATAAAATAGGAGGTAAAATAAAATGAAAATAGCTATAAGCTCAACAGGACAGGACTTAGAAAGTGATGTAGATGTGAGATTTGGAAGATGCCCTTATTTTTTGAT
>JAGLZG010000007.1 GCA_023131705.1 Nanobdellota archaeon | reverse complement strand
GTCATTAAGATTTCAGTTGTAGCTAAAAATGGCAGATATTTATCTGTTTCTTTATCAATAACAGCAGGATAAGCCCCCATATTGTTCAGAACAGTAAGGGTGGTTTCACATAAACCGTCAGAAGTGTAAAATGAATCAGGTATTATTACCCTTCTAAGAGCAGAGCATGAAACATCTCCTTCTTCCCATTGGTCTCCTGAAAGTCTGGAGGCTCCGTCTGCATACATCTTTAGTAATTCAGAAAAACTGCATATTCTTTCAGAACTTCTTGTGTTCATTTTATGGGGCATTGCACTTGAACCAACCTGCCCTTCTTTGAATCCTTCTGTAACAAGCTCATAACCTGACATTAATCTTATTCCTTTTGCAAAATTCTCGCAAGCAGAAGAAAGCAACGCAAGGTTTGAAACAAGAGCATAATCTAAAGACCTTGGATACATTTGACCTGTGGAATCAAGAACTTTTTTAAATCCTAGCTCTTCTGCAACTCTTTTTTCTAATTTAGCGACTTTTTTATCATCACCAAGCAGGGTGAGCATATCAAATTGCGTTCCGACAGGCCCTTTAATACCCCTAAGAGGGTATGTTTCTGTAAATGATTCAAATCCATTTAAATGGGATAATAGTTCTTCAGCCCACATAGAAAATCTTCTTCCAAGCAAAGTAGGTTGTGCAGCTTGATGATGGGTTCTTGCTGTAAGGATAATATTTTTATATTCTTTTGCTTTATCAACCATATGCCTTAAAACTGAAACATATTTTCCAAAAATAATTCCTGATGCCTTTTTTATCTGCATCTGTTCTACATTGTCTGTTAAGTCTCTTGAAGTCATTCCTTTGTGTATGTGTTCACCAGCTCCTGCCGCTTTTACAAAAGCCTCTATCTTTGCTTTTACATCGTGTTTTGTTGTTGTTTCAATACTTTTGATTAATTCTAAATCAATATCATCTTTTGCTTTTTCATATTTTTCTATGGCTTCAGAAGGAATATCAACACCTAACTCCTTCTGAGATTTCATAACTGCTATCCATAGTTCTCTTTCTGCAATACTCTTTCCTCTTTCTGAAAATATGTCATTTATTGGTTTTGCTGCATATCTTTCTGATAATATGTTTTGGTTTGACATTTTAACATCAAGCAATTAACTTATCAACTATTAGCTGCAATCCGGATATGACTCTTTCTTCTCTTGATCTCATATCTGGTTCAAATCCTTTTCCAAGCAAATGCTGAATTCCTTCAATATACCTTACAGCAATTTTTATTCTTTGTTCATCTGTATAGCCCTTCTCTCCTTCAGAGAATCCTCTTGCAAATTCTTTTGAATAGGATTTTGGATCAAGTTCTTTTATCTCTCCATGTATCAATTTCTCAATCTGATCATTGTAATCATCAGATAACCAGAACCGTGAAGAATCCATTGTCCATATCTCATCCTGAGCAACTATTTCTCCTTTTTTGTTGATACCATGCTCTGTTTTTGTATCTACTGCAACTAATCCTTTTTCTTTTAAAAATTGTGAAACTACACCAAATGCAAATAAAGAACCATTCCTTATTTGAGCATATTGTTTAGGAGTGCAGATATCTCTCTTAAATAATTCTTCAGGACTAAGTGATTCATCATGCTTATCTGATTTTGTTGAAGGTGTATCCATAACATAAGGCAGAGGTCCATTTGTAATAAGATTATCAGGTAGCTTATGTCCACAAAATTCTCTTTTTCCGTTTATATAAGCTTGGTAAAGAGAAGTTTCTGTTGAACTCTTTGCCATATAAGCCCTAAGAACATTCTCAAACCCAATCTGTTTTAGATTCTCTGCAGCAATAACAACAGAATTATCTGATAATCCTTCAACTTCAAACTGGGAAGTACCTATTGCAGATTCAAGCATTTTTCTCATATAATTATGATTTACAGCAAGAATTTGGTCTTTGAAAGGAATTTCTCCCCTGGTAATGTCATGAGTAGATATTCTTTGTGTTCTTACCATGAGTCTTAGGGAAGTTCCACCTATTGTTTCTAAAAGAGGATTCTCAAATTCAATCTCTTCTCTCTTTTCTTTATCAAAATAACTCCCTTTTCCAACAAAAATAGAATCAGAAACTTTACCTGGTCTTATAACATATCCTTTTAATCTAGAAACTGCACCTGAATCAAGAATTTCCTGAGTTGATACAGTTTCTCTTTCATTTTTTATATATTCTTCAACTAACTCTCTTGCTCTATCTATCGTTAACATAGTATTTGCCATTTTCATCTCACCTCATATTTTTCCATCATCCTTTTGAAATATTTTCCATTAATTCTTGCATTATCTTTCATTAATGAATCAATTTTCTTAGCATTAACTTCTTCTAAAATTTTTTTATATCTTGGATCAAGATGTGAAAACATTTGTGCAGCAAATCTTCCAATATTCCCAGGGGCTTAATTTATCATTAATATTGTAAACTCTTATAGGTAATTGACTCACTTATAAATATTTCTATTCTAGGATAGTAACATTTGAGGAAATGAATAAAAAATGGATATATTAAAAAAACTATAAAATCAACAAAAAAACCGAAACATTTAAATAACATTACCTATACATTACAATAACATTACAAAATAACTGATAAAAATGATGCAAACAATGCAGATAAGGCTAACAAGAGGATTAATCAATGAGATTAGGATTTTAGTAGATTTAGGAATATACCCTAATGTTTCAGAAGCTGTAAGGGATGCTGTAAGGATACTTGTCACATCAAAAGAAACACCAACAGGAACAATACCTCCTGCAAGAGCAGAGGAAGTAAAGGAAATCCAGGAAAAAATAAAAAAGGAGCTAAAAGAATTTCAAAAGCCAAAAGGAACAACTGATTTCTATCCAGAGGAGCTGGCTATCAGGAACAATATATTTGGCATTTTCAGAAAAACAGCAGTAAACTATAACTTCAGGGAAATAGACAGCCCTGTAATTGAAAGCCTGGACCTGTTAAAAGCAAAGCAAGGGGATGAAATAGTCAGGCAGATCTTTACAATAGAAAAAAAAGGCGATGAGGAGCTGGCTTTAAGGGCAGAGTTCACTCCTTCTTTAGCAAGAATGTTTATCAGCAGGCAAAATGCGCTCTCAAAGCCGGTAAAATGGTTTTGCATAAACAATGTATTCAGGTATGAAAGACCCCAGCAGGGAAGATTAAGAGAGTTTTTCCAGTTTAATGCAGAATTATATGGCAGCAATAAGCCTGAAGCAGATGCAGAAGTGATTAATCTTATAATCGACTTCCTTAAAAAACTAGGATTGACTGAAAAGGATTTCTTTGTCAAGATAAACAACAGAAAATTGTTACAAGGATTTATCTTGGATATAGTTGAAGAAAAACAAATAGAAGAAGTAACAAGAATAATTGACAAAAAAAGCAAGATAAATGATGAAGAGTTTTATGATGAGCTTAAAAAACTGGAATTAACAGATTTACAGATTAACAGGATAAAAGACATAATAACGTCTGGATTAAAGGATCTAAAGCCGGAAAATGAGCTTGCAAAACAAGGCCTGGATGAGCTAAAATCAGTTCTAAAATTTCTTGATAAAAGATACATAAAAGTTGATCTAAGCACAGCGCGCGGCTTGGCTTATTACACAGGAACTGTTTTTGAAATATTTGATGCAAAAGAGAAATTCAGGAGCATAGCGGGCGGTGGAAGATATGATAACATGATTGAAAAATTTAAAGGCCAACCAGCACCTGCTGTTGGATTTGGCATAGGTTACAGCACACTGTTTTTATTGCTAAAAGAAAGAAATCTAATTCCTGAAATTGATTTATGTTGCGATTATTTTATTGCTGTTGTAAACAAGGAAGTAAGGGAAAATGCCTTTGAAATAGCAAACAAGCTGAGAAAAAAATACATAGTGGAAATAGACTTAACAGAGAGAAACCTTGGAAACCAGTTCAGGTTTGCAGACGCAATTAAAGCAAAAAAGGTTATTGTAATAGGTCCTGATGAGATAAAAAAAGGGAAAGTCAAAATCAGGGACATGAAAAGTGGTAAAGAAGAAGAGATGATTATAAAAGATTTATAGAATTATTATTGCCGACAACTAAACTATTTTCTTAAATAGAGCCTAAGAAAAATATTTATCCTTTGTATCCAAAAAGTTTATTGTATTCTCTATGGTCTGCTATGCTTAGAACAAACAGAAATATCTCTACAGTATTTCCTTCAATAGTATACAAGACCCTCCAGTAATTAGATAATTCTACCCTATATAAGTTTTGAACGCCTAATCTCTCAAGTTTATCAGGTATTAAGTTCTTTGGAATAGGATTTCCAAACTGAGGATTTTCTTTCAAAATTTCCTTAACCCTGTTAAAAGAATTCAAAATAGTTTTAGCTTCTTTATCATTCCTTTTCTTTAATCTAAGATAGGCTTCTTTCCCTTCTCCTTTCAGTCTAACCCTAACTTCTTTCCCAAAGAACATCTTATACCTCTAATGTATCTTCCATCATCTTTCTTAAATGTTCTGGTTCTGAATAAATCCACTGGACGCCTCTAGGCCCATAAATTATTTTCCCGCTTTTCCAAAGATATTCCAGAATTATTTTAAGAGTCTGATGCATAACTTGTTTTGGAAGCTTCTTTCTTAATTCAGCCATTGGAATAGGGATATCTCTATGCTTTTTAAGAAAATCCTCTACCATTAAAACAGTATTAAGATTAGGATATCTCCTAACTTCATGGTTCTTTTTTTCAATCATTTCAGTTTTAGTAAATTTTAATTTTTGCATTTTTATTGCACTTAGGTATCAATTGATATATAGATAGTATCAACTTATATATAAATGTTTTCTTTTTCTAAAACTGTTATAACAAGGTTAGCAAAGAAGAGATAAAAGTTGATGAGTTGGTAAAATAATTATGTTTTTTAAGTGAATAACCACATTAAACCAACTTTTAGTTGGTTTAATGAAAGTTAAGTTCAATAAAATTTGAGTTCCATTTTCTTTTTTAGAAAAAAAGAAACAAAAAATAGGGGGTTCCAGTCCTCCGGACATAAAGTCTGCTTCGCAGAATAATTATATCTATACACAGAAGTAAATAAAACTGGTATTTTATGCATTTTATTTATAAAGACTGATTACTACTAATAAATATTATCTAATATTATCGACGATAAGAGAGTTATTTTATTTTTATATATGGTAAAACCTTACTCTTAATTGATTTCAATTCAATTATATCGTCGTGAAAGATAAGAAATAGAAAAGTTTATATAGTAATATGGTTTTTTAATTCTGTAAGGAGGGGGTATCAATGATAAATGAAAATATGATAGAAATATTAAAGAAGATTGATATAAAGCTGGGTTTAATACTTGGTAATCAGATTACTGATAAGGATCATAACATCAAGTCCCAGGTTGCGAAACTAAGTAAATCCAGTTTAGATTCTACCGAAATTGCACAGATATTAGGAATAAGTCCATCACATGCTTCAAAGGAATTATCGGTTTTAAGAAAGGTGAAAAAAAATGATTGAAAAACAGAAAAATGAAGTTGGTCTCTTGCAAGATATAAATAAAAAACTTGACATATTAATTGCATTGACTGCTACTCAGGGAAAGGAAAGGGATGATAAAGTAATAACTTTAGTTGGATTGAGATATACGAATGTGGATATCGGTAAGTTCTTAGGGATTCCAAAAGGAACTGTCGATATGATTAGAGCAAAAAAGAAAGGTGATAAAAAATGAATGATAATCAATTTAATGAAATTTGCAAGAGATTGGACAAAATTTTTGCCATAACTGCGATTCAAGGAATAAACAATAAGGATGACAAAATTTTTGCCTTAAGACAACTTGGATTTGGATACAAAGAAATTGGTCCTTTAGTTGGCATGAAAGACATTCGAAAGACAGTTGGCTGGAATAGAAAATGAGTGATACTGAAATATTGAAGAAATTGGATATAATCATTGCATTACTAGCTACTCAAGGAAAAGAAGATGAAAACAAACTTAAAATATTAAAAACTATGGGATATCCTTACAGTGAAATCAGTAAATTACTTGGTGTTCCTATAGGTACATTAAAAACATGGGATTTTAGGAACAAAAAATTTAAAACTAGGTGATGAATATGGAATCAAATGATGCTAAGAAAATAATTAAACGCTTAGATGTTATGATAAATCTTTTATTAAGTAGCAATAAGATAAATCCCATCAAAGATGCTGATAAAATTTCTTATCTTAGCCAGCTCGGACTCAATTCCTCAGAAATTGCTGAGATTACAAGTAAAAGTAGACAAAATATTGATGTAGTACTTAGGAGACTTAAACGGAAAAAATAAGAGGAAACCAATGGCATATGAACAAGAAATTTCATTAACTGAAGTAAAAGAAAACGGTAAAGAATTCATAGCAGATTATCCAGAAGGGAAAAATATACTTCGAGCAACAGATGGTAAAAAGAATTATGAACAAATTGCTAAAGAATTAGAACTCTCAAAAACTTATGTTAGCACCGTACTGAATGCTGCAAAAAAGTGTCATCTTGCAAATCGGATAACCCCGGGCATATTCAAAAAGAAGAGTGGAGTCATGAGTCACATTCCAGAAGGCAAAAATAAGGAAAAAAGTGTATCAAGTATAAACAAAATAATTAAAAGAGCAAAAAGGAAGCCTAAAATTACTAGATTAAATGACAAACCATTTTCTAATCGACCGCTTATAAATATAGAAAAGATGACTTTAGGTTATCAAAATTTATTCATTGTAGAGAACACACTTAGGGAACTTATTAGAAAAGTTTTTGGTAAAGATGTTTCTAATTGGTGGGAAGAAAAAGTCAATGATGGTATTATTAAGGATGTGAAAGAAGCTATTGAGAAATATCCCTATCATGGATACAAAAGGGAAGATGAACTTGAATACACCCATCTTGGACAACTTAAAGAGATTATTACTGCCAAAAGAAATTGGAATGTTTTTTTGCCCTATTTGGATGAAAAAGACAAAGCTTCCTTTTCGGCAACAATAGATAAAGCCATTCCCTCTAGAAATTCCATAGGTCACTGTATACCTCTAAAAAATGAAGATCTAAAATATGTTGAAATGAGATTTCAAGATATATTGAGGATGATAAAATTACATTGAGACTATTTGAATTATACAAATATGGCATAAAGAATAAGATATGGTTGAGAATAGCTTTAATTATTGGCATATTTCTTACCATAATTACATATTACTTCCAAAGTATTAAAATATATTGGTTCATCATTGCCTTATTCTTAATCTCAATTATTTTAGTAAACACTTTTTATAAAGAAAAAAATTGGGAGAATGTCCTTCTATCTATTCTTCCATTATTTACAATTTATACAAATTTTAAAACATTCTATGATTTATTTAGTATGATTCTGATATTTTTTATAATCATATTTTCAGCATTATGTATTTATCAGGCATACCTTTGGTTTGATATAGTATGGAAAAAAGACTTCTTAAAATTAAGGACAGATTGGGAAAAGCTGGATTTGAAATATTTTTTTGAACATCAATTCAGGAGCAATTATTTATTATTAGGATTATCTTCAATATTTCATTCCCTTCTTGCTTATGTATCTTATACTGTTGAAGGGATTGGTTTGAGTTTTATTCATCAGTTAATGATATTTATTTTATCATTTTCTTTGATTGTTTATTTCAATAAAACCACCTTTAAAATAAATAAATTGCACATAAGCAAATCAGAGAAGGTAATTCAATTTAAAATGTATACAAGCCGATTAATCTTTTTAACTTTTATTATTTACTTCATTTTCGATACCCTCCTTGAAGTTTATAGGATTAAAGATAATGGATTTATAATTACTCAACAAAATTTTACAATGTTTTTCTTTAATTTTATCTTTGTCTATATTGCATTTAAATCAGGACACTTATTCAATAAAAATAGAGAAATGAGAATAAAAAAAAGTAAGTGAATGCCAAGCAGATATTCTTTTATGATAGTAAATATTAATCCCTTGATACTTGTTCTTTATGTATCGCTTTGCTCTTTAGAATGAACGGAACCCCCTAGTCCTACGCACATATAGACTCCCTGCGGTCGAATTGATATAAACTTAAACACAACTCTTCGGACGCAGTTTTCCCACATGCTCAAAAATCAAAGATTTGAAGAAATAATAAAAAGAAGAAGACATCCAAATCAATTTTATAATTTATCTAGGGCACTTTCTATACTTTGAATATCATATTTTCCAATCTTTTTTGGATCTTCCTGAACTTTAAATTTTTTATCTAAATTAATTGTAATTCGAATTACTGCTTCCCTTTGATTATCTTTTGATGTCATATTTGATAGCTCAGTTTGGCTCATTAAATAATCTTCAACCATCCTCTCAAATTTGGATTTAAAAATTGGTTGATTTCCTATTTTGGTCCTTAAATAATCATTTGTGTTTGCTTCAAGTTCAGAGTATTTTCTTAAATCCTCCTGAACTTCTGTGGATAATTCCCTTCCTTCAAGGGCAACATATCTTTTTTCAAGACCCCAATGTTGTTCTGCAGGAAGTTTACCCCTTAATCCCACTGCAACTGTAGCTACAACTTGTATAGTAGAATTTTTATAAGCTCCTTTAACTATCCCTTCATCATGTAACAACTGATACACAGTCTGAAAATATTGTCTTTCTTCCAGTTCTCTTTGACTCAATTTTTCTATTAGTCCTTCCTTTACGTTTCTCAATTTTTCTTCCATCGTACTATTGGTCATCTTGCATCACTGTTCATGGTGTATAACCAAACTATTTAAATCTTTCTATCATAACCACTACAAAGTTAATATTGATAACGCCCGAACATTGCACTAAAAATCAATCCCTATCGGGAGAGTTTAACAGGAATCCCGATGTCAAACAAAATTTAAGCAATGAACCTTGAAGATAACTTTATAAAAGACTATCAGTTCTCATAGGTTATGTCAAATGATGTACCATCAGTATTATTAAAAATTTGTGAAAAAAAGAAATTAGAAGTAGATAGATTATACCAATCTGGTGTAATAGATATGTATAAGCATGAAGTGCAGACCTGCCTATCTACCATAAATTTTGCAGATGCAATCTCAAAACCAGGTATGAACTTGATAGCAGAATTTAAGAAAGCGTCTCCTTCAAAAGGAGAGATAAGGCCTGGTGCTGAACCTGAAGAAATTGTAAGATTATATGAAAGAAGTGGTGCATCAGCTATATCAGTTCTGACAGATTCCCATTTTGATGGAGAAATTGATTATTTAAGAAGAGTAAGGGATGTTGTGGATATTCCTCTCTTACGGAAAGATTTTATCATTGATCCTGCTCAAATATATGAAGCAAGATGTTATGGTGCTGATGCAATTTTATTGATAGCAGCGATACTTAATCCTGCTCAAATTAAGGAATATATAGGTATAGCAAAAACCCTGGGTATGGATTGTTTAGTGGAGTCTCATAATGAAGGAGAACTTGAGAAAGCCATTAAAGGTCAAGCGCAAATATTTGGAATTAATAATAGAAATCTTCATGATTTTTCAGTTGATAGAAACACAACATTGAATTTATTAAAAGATATACCTAAAGGCTATCCCGTAGTAACTGAAAGCGGTATATTTACACATGACCATGTTAAAGAATTGTCTCATCCCAGAATTAACGCCATGTTAGTTGGAGAAGCAATTATGAGCGCTAAGATAAACCCAACATTGCAGGACATGGAAAATAAGATTTATGGATTATTAGGAAAGTAAATATTTTATACAACATCTACTCAATAAAACAATCACCTAACAATAATATCCTTAATATCAAAATATCTTCCTGCAATGCTTTTATAGAAATTGAGGTTTTGGGAATCTCTGCCAATGATCATCCCTTTTGTCTTTGTGCTTGAATCTTTTATAATAATAACATTATCTTCTTCTTCAATACTCTCCACGTTTATAGGGTAAAGCAGGTTTTTAACAAATAACTTAACATCCGGATTAAATTCAATTATCCTTATCTTTTTCTTAAGAATCCCTTCCAGCTTTCTGACATTAACCCCTCCTTTGCCAATAGCTCTGGATAAATAACCAGGCTCTACAACAAAAAGAAGATTATTATCAGATATGCAGTCCTTTACTTTAGTCCTTGTAACTGTCTCAAACAAAGAGATATACTTCATAACAGCCATATCATATTTTATCTTTATCATTTCTTTATGCTCAAAACAGAAATAGAAAATGGTTTCTTGCATATAACACCCAATTCTTCATTTGTTTTATCCAGCACAGCAACATCTGTTTTAGATATCCTGCAATATCCTTTTATATCCTTTTCTAAATTATGAGCGCAATTTGAGCTTAAAAAAACCTTGCTTACATCCCCTTTTTTCAGGTTTT
>JAGLZG010000069.1 GCA_023131705.1 Nanobdellota archaeon | reverse complement strand
GAACAGATGATTTGTATATAAAGAATTATGAAGAAGAGAAAAACCTTAATGTGCATATACTGGTTGATTATTCCGGCAGCATGAATTTTGGAAAGCCTTTTACAAAGTTTGAGTATGCTGCAATGATTGGCGTGGGTTTTGCTTATCTTGCTATGAAGGATAATGAAAAATTTCAGTTTGCTACTTTTTCTGAAAATATAAGCGTTTTTCAGCCCAGAAAAGGAATGAACCAGCTGGCATCAATGGTAGAACATCTTAATGGTGTAAAAATTGACGGTGAATCAAGGTTTTTGGAAAGCATGACGCGTTATAAGAAATTTATAGGCTCAAGAAGCCTTATTGTAATTGTTTCTGATTTTTTGGTTGATGTTGAGGAAATAAAAAAGGCATTGTATATATTGGGAAATCATGATATAAAGCTCATACAGGTCTTAGGCAGGGAAGAGAAAGATTTAATGATTGAGGGTGATTTTAAGCTAAGGGATTCTGAGATAAAAAGCGAGCTAAGAACCTATATAGGCCCAAGATTAAGGCATAACTACCTCAGTCTTTTAAATAAGCATGTAAGCCAGATACACGAAACCTGCAACAGCCTTAACATAGATTTCTACCAGGTAACTACAGATACCCCTATTTTTGACACTTTTTACAATATTCTAAAAGGGTAGTTTTTACCATTCTAAAATAGCAAAAAATCAAAAGATTTATATATGAGTAGTGTATTTTATCCTAATATTAACTTTAAAAATAAACTAGTTAGGGGGCATATACAAAATGAATAAAACAATATTTAGTGTATTAATTGCGATTTTAGTTCTGGGTTTAGCTCAGGTAGCTAGCGCAGCTATAGCAGATGGTTTTGATATTGACATAGATGTTGATGATGATCAGGTGAAGCCGGGAGAGAGCTTTGAAGTTAAGGTTGATGTTACAAATAATGTTAGTTTTGACCTGGAAGATATTGAGGTTGAGGTAGTAGTTAAGGATATTGATGATGAGGGTGATGATGATCTTGATGATGAGGATGACTTAAAAGACCTTGATTCAGATGATGATGATGATGTAACATTTGAATTTGAGACTCCCTATGCAGTAAAAGAAGGAGATTATATAATCATTGTAACAGTTACCGGAGAAAATGCAAGCGGAGACAAATATGAGGTTACAAAAAACGCAACAGTAGAAGTAGAAAAAAAGAAACACGAATTAATAATAACAAAAACATTGCTTGATTCTGAGACACTTAAATGCTCAAGAGTAACAAGCCTGGCTGTAACAGTCTGGAATATAGGAAATAAAGATGAAGATGATATTGAATTAAGTGTTTATAACACAGCATTAGGAATAAATCAAAAAGAGATATTTGATTTAGAAGAAGGCGATGATGAAGGTGATATTAAAGCAACAAAGAGGCTTACTTTAGATTTAAGTGACGTAGAGGCTGGAACATATACTTTTTATGTTAAAGCATTGTATGATGATGGAGATAAATCAGAGACAGAATCTTTTACTCTAACAGTACAGGATTGTCCAACAACAACACCAGCAGTAGTAGTGGAAGAGGATGAAGAAGAAGTTATTGTAACACCTGCAGCTACAACCACTGCTCCAACAATAATAACTCCTGCAGTTACAGCAGTTGTTGAAGAAGAGTCATTTTTTGACAAGTATGGAATACTAATGCTGATAGGATTTGCTTATATTGCAGTAATAGTAGCAGGAATAGTGCTTGTTGTTAAGGTTATAAGGAAATAATTTTCCTTATTTTTATTTCTTTTTTATTTTATTATTGTACTTCTTTTTCTGCTTTCAGGCAGCATTGTAATGTTATTGTAATTTGCAGTAAGCGATACAAAAATTAAGGGAATGTTTTTCTAAAAAATAACAACTTCACACAATAACAGATTTTTTGTGTAAAGCAAAAAAAATAACAAAAACTTTTTAAACAACAGAATAAAAAGAATTAATTAAAGAATACGTTGCAAAAGAGGTGTTATAATGGTAAATCAAGATTTAGTTAATTATTTCAAAGAAGATCTAGCTAAAGGATATTCTATGGATCAACTTAAACAATCTTTGATTAATCAGGGTTATTCTGCTTTAGATGTGAATGAAGCAGCTAATGCTGTAATTGGAGCAGCACCTATTTCCGGTCCAACAGCAATTCCTACAAAGAAAGGTGCAGCTGCAATAGCTTATTTATTGACTTGGCTAACCGGCCTTATAGTTTATCTAACTGCTGATAAAGATGATAAATTTACAAGATTTCATGGAATGCAGGCAATTTTGTTTGGAGTTAGTCTTATTGTATTATCTGTTCTTTTTAGTATTGGTGTCACAGTCATAGGTATATTTACAGGAGGCCTTGGCTTTATACTTTTTCCATTATATTGGTTAGTTATTGTTATGACAATAATAGTAATGATTGTTCAGACAGCAAAAGGGAAAAAGATAAAGTTGCCTTTGATTGGTAATTGGGCAGAGAATATTGTTGAAAAACAATAAAAAAACTGAACAAAGCAAGGGTTATAATAATTTCAATTGAATAAAGCCCATAAGTAAGAAATATGAGGTCAATATCCTTCATTCAATCACATAACCGCACTTCTTGCAGAATATTTCACCCTTCTCTCTAACTAAATCTCTGCTCCCACATTCAGGGCATTTTCTCGTTTCTTCTCCTTTCAAGCCTTGCAGTGATTTTTCACTTGCCATAATATCCCCTGGAAAATTCGAACTGCCGTCTTCGACCCTCTAATTCTGAGCCTTTCAGCTTAACCCCAAATTATCAAGCACCATGCTGGAATCAAACTCTTTCAAATCCTCGTATTCCTGCCCCATGCCAACATAGATTATTGGCTTTTTTGTGACATAGCTTACAGATAGAGCAGCCCCTCCTTTTTCATCTACATCCAGTTTTGAGAGTATGATTGCGTCTATTGTTATTGCCTCATCAAATTTTTTAGCCTGTTCAATACAGTCATTTCCGGTTATAGCTTCTCCCACAAATATCTTTAAATCAGGCTTTGCAACCCTTATTATTTTTTTCATCTCATCAATAAGGTTAACATTTGAATGCATTCTTCCTGCCGTGTCTATTAAAACAATGTCTATGTCTTTTGCTTCTGCATGTTTTATTGCATCAAATGCAACAGCAGCCGGATCAGCTCCATAATCATGTTTTATTAATTTAATATCAAGATTGTCTGCATGCTCCTGCAATTGTTCAATAGAAGCTGCCCTGAATGTGTCTGCTGCCGCCATTACACAGCTAAATCCCCTGTCTTTCAGCATTTTTGCAACTTTTGCTATTGTTGTTGTTTTTCCAGAGCCATTGATTCCAACAAAACAAACAACAAATGGTTTTTTTGATTTTATTTTTTCAATTAAATCAATCTTTTCAATCTCTAAAATCTCATTTATAGAATCCCTTAGTGTATCTTTTATTACCTGCTCTGTCCTTGTTCTTGCCAGTGGCTTTTCAACCAAATTAACTTTCAGGTCTTTTTTTATTTTTTCAATGACATCAACAGCTACATTATTTTCTAATAGTGCAATCTCTAAATCCCAGAATAGTGTATTAAACTGCCCTTCATTTATCTTTTTTGTTGTAATTGTCTGCTTTATTTTTTTGAATATGCCTTTCTTCTCTTCTTCTGCTTTGGTTGTTTCTTTAACTTCTTTTTCTTCTGATGGCTTTTCCTCCTTTTTCTTAAATCCCAAAAATCCAAAGGATTTTTTAGGAAGCCCAAAGAAACCTTTTTTTGGTTCAACATATTCCTTAGGCTCTTCTTCTTTCTCTTCTTCAACCTGTTTTTCTCTCTCTTTCTCCTTAACCTTTCTTGGGACAGGTTTCTCTGCCTTTTCATAACCTTCTACAAAACCTTCTTCTGCAGGAGTTATCTCAGCATCCTCTACTAATTTGTCTCTGCCTTTCTCTTCATAAATATCTTCTTCTCTCTCTTCAACTATTTTATCTTCTTCTCTCTGTTCTTCTGTTTGTTCTTCTGTTCCTTCTTCTATTTTTTTAGAAAAACCAGAAATTGCGCTTTTTATCTTATCTTTTAAGAAATTAAACATTTTCTTTGGAAAGTTTAGTTAATTTGTTTTCTATATCTTTTGCTTTTATTGAGAACTCCTGTAAATTTTCAATAAGTTTTTGCTGGGTATTTTGCATGCCTTCTACCTGTTTGTTAAGCATATTTTTAACATCATCAACTGATTTTGTTACAGCTGTATCTGAACCAATATTGACAATAAGCTCTTTATTTTCTTTTAATTCTGCTTTTGCAAATATTCCCCCTACAACCGGAACAAGTATCTCTTTGCCTTGTTTTATATCCTTAAATTCATCCAAGCCCTGCACTGCTATCATCAGTTCATTTACACTTTCCTCGATTGTTTGGATCTGCTTCTGTGTCTGGAGAAGCTGCTGGTTAATCATCTGCATATCCAGATATAACTGTGCATTTTTTTTCTTTTTATCCTGATTGTCTTTGTCTGTCATTTTAATTTTTTAAGCAGCTGTTTTAAAAATTCATCATACTTCTCTTCCCCCTCCAGCAAAATAACCTCTTCAGGCCTTATTGTAGATTCCTCTTTCTCAAACTCTTTAATCTCTTTTTCAACTAAATATCTTAAAGCGTCTTTATCTCTTGAATTCAGCATTAAAACCACCTTATCTGAGAAAGATGTTTTATTTAAAAAGGTTTGTGTTTTTTAGGATTTGCATAATAAGTTCTGAAAAAGTTAAATTGCACAAAAAGTAGCGTAAGGAAAAGATTTAAATAATTTGATTTTTTGATATATGAGGAAGATGATATATCAAAAAATTTTAGGTATTGTAATAAAAATTGCAATTCTAGCTGTTTGGTGGAGGATAGGGACTACTTTCAAGGACAAAGAGAATAAAAAGGAATTAAAGAAATTACAAAAATACGCTAGAGAAACAGGAAGGCCTCTTTTAAATATTGGTTGTGGAAAAACAGATGCTGGGGGAATTAACATAGATGTAGTTAAATCAAATGTAAATAATTTTAGAATCGTTGATGCCAATCAAAAATTGCCTTTTAAAGAAAAACAATTTTCAGCTATTTTTGCATCTAATATAATTGAACACCTTTCAAGTCCAGAATTCAGTTTAAAAGAATTTAGAAGAGTAGGAGATAAATTCTATATTGGTTATCCCCGATGGTGGCAGTTAGGTACTTGGCTTACTCCTGACCATAAATGGCTGGTGTTTAAAAGAAAGGGAAAGGATTTCAGATTTATCAGGTATAGTCCGGTTGTTGCTTATATTCTTGTAGCTTTGTTTGTTCTATTGGGATAGGACTTTAGAGTGTTGTGGGTTTTTGTGTAAAGCCCTTTTTTAACCCCTTTTCAGCCTCTTTATCAGCCTTTAAATAAATCTCAATCTCGCCAAAATGCTCTTTTTGGTTTATGTCTACTTTCCTTTGGTTAGTCAGATGCAGCAGAGAAGTAAAGGTCAATACCTTGTCTTGTTTGCTTTCAGAAGGTATTAGTTTTGAGAATGTAAGATTGTTGTTTCCAACTATAAGGAATTTTTTTATTCTAAGGTATAGGTTCTGGATTAGAAGATTTATGTTAACTTTTTTCTTTGGTATCTCAACATCCAGGGAAGGTATGTTTCTTATTACCCTTCTTTGCTTAACCTCCAGTGCTTTCTCCAAAGCAGAAACCAAGTCATAGATGCTTACCTTTCTTTTTCTTGGCTGCGGCATTTTTGGGATTAATGGCTGCTGCTCATCCTGCTGATTTTGCTGTTTCAGCGCATCTTCATAACCCTCTTCAAAAAATTCAAGATCCTGCTCACCAGCGATTATCCTGTCCAGCTCATCCAAATCCTCCCCAACCAGCCTGTTTGACTTAATTTTTAACAGAATAGCGGCAGCAAGTAAAACCTTTCCAGAAACCCTAAAATCATGCTCTTTTAACTGCTTTACCATCTCTATATATTTTTGTGTGAGCTGGCTTATTTCAATATTCCATGGGTCTATTTCCTCTTTTTTTACAAGCTCATAGAGAATAGTCTGCCATGTAACATCATCCTTAGCAAATAATACCTCAAATATCTTCTCATTTGCTTCCATATCTTCATTTATTAGTTAATCAATATTTAAAGTTTTGGATAGTTCTTATATGGGTTAAATGTTTTTACTGTAAACATAAAAAGAATACAATTGTGATTTAATATACAATATTTTATTTTTTTGGATAAACTTTAAATAGTAGTAAACTGAAATAATAACATGCGTATAAAAAAAGAGGGTGATGTAGTTTTAATGATAGTCTTTTTGTTATTTTTTGCAGTTGTTGGTTATTATCTTGATTATATTGAAGAAAATGATATTCCTGTGCTTCCCTTTCAGAAAACATCATCTTCATTAAATATTTTTCCAGGCGCAAAAGAGATTGAAATGCCTAAAGAGATACTAAGCCCTGCTATTGAAGAAAAAGAAGAAAAAATAAGAATTATTGAGATAAAAAATACAAAATTTAACCCTTCTGAACTAAACATAACAGCAGGAACAACTGTTTACTGGGTTAACAAAGATCCTAAAAGAGTTTATCAGATCTATGATAAGTCACCAAAGCAAAGATTTAACAGCTTTAGATTAGATCCTTTTGAAAGCTTTAGCTATACTTTTGAAGAAAAAGGCATTTATATGTTTAATGACGCTGTTTTTACTTTTATGAAAGGCAGGATAATAGTTGAACCCTGACCATGGGTTTTCATTGAGATTAAACAATCTGTTTATTACTATGATATGAAAAGCCAGTAACCCATGACAGTATTATACTGTGAGAATTTTAAATCACAGGTCTTATTTTTATAGTAAACTTTATATAGAAGTATTATTAATTATTAAATAGTGTGTAGTGGTGGTTATTTTAATGTATAATACAAAAAAGGGCGCTATTTTGATTGTTTTTGCTATTCTTTTTTCTCTTGTTATCATTGATGTATGCGCTGAAGAAAATGCAACTATAGAAGAAAAACCATTTCAGGTAAAAATTATCCCTGTCAATAACAAGATTGATTTTGATGAAACTGCCAGATTTAAAATAACTATCACCAATCCAAGGGGCTCAATAGAGAAATTCAGTATAAAGCCAGCCATGCCTTATGTTGAGTGGTATATAAAAACAGACCCTATATCTGATTACAGGGTAACAGCCTATCCAATATCTACAAAAGACGTTATAATTGTTGTTAAACCATTAAATGTAGGGATAGGAAGGCATGCCCTGAGAATAAATGTAAAATCAGAGACAACAAAAGAGATTTTCAAAAAAGATATTATTGTTAATATTGTTTCTATGAAGAATTTTCCTGCTATAAGTGTGAGCGGTAAACTGCCTGAATTAATTGATCCAAAAGAAAGCTTTGTTGTAAAAGTATGGCTTGAAAACAGAAATTTCAGAAATCTTACAGATGTAAAGGTTGAATTAAAAAGTGATGCAATAAGAGAATCTACAACTACCTCCTTAGGTTCAAAAGGTTCTGGAACAGACCAAAAAACACTTGAGTTCAATATTAAACTAGACCCAACAGAAGCTCCAAGAAAGGATATCTTAAGGATAATAGCAACTGTAAAATTTGATAATGATTATTATGAATTTAAAAGCGCGCCATTAAATTATGAAATAATCAGGTATGGCAACATAACTACAAACCATAACCCCAAATTCAGGTTTTTGGGAAAGTATGATGAATTAGAGTTCCTTAATGATGCAAATACAAAGTATGAAGGGGTTGTCAAAATTAGAAACCCATTCTACAGGGCTTTATTTACAAAAACAGAGCCAAAAGGAAATGTTGTCATAGAAAATGGAAAGAGATATCTTGGTTGGGAGGCAAGTTTAGGCTCCCAGGAAAGTATTAATGTCATTTACAGAATAAATTATATTCCCCTGTTCATAGTTTTGATTGTTCTTTTTGTGATTGTATACTCTTATCTGAAGTTTAGAAGCCCTGTAATTTTAACTAAAAGCACAAAAGACATCATTAAAAGAGAAGGCGGCATTGTGCAATTCAAGGTTGTTTTAGAAGTGAAAAACAGGAGCAAGAAAACTATTGAGAATATTGAAATTATTGACAGAATACCAAATATTACTGATTTTGAGAAAGATGTTGAAGTAGGCACACTGCATCCAAGTAAGATTGTTAATACCAGAAAAGGGATTGTATTAAGATGGGATATTGACAGCATAGACAGATACGAGGAGAGGGTTATAAAATACAGGGTAAGGTCAAGGTTAAGCATATTGGGAAGATTCTCCCTGCCTGTTGCAATAGCAAAATTCAAGGATAAGAAAGGCGATATAAAGAGAAGCTATTCAAACAGGGCAATGTTAAGCTCTTGATTCTATTTTAATTTCAGTAATATTTATAAATCAACTATCTTTTCTATAGTATAGCCCCGCTTAGCTTAACGGCAGAGCACTCGGCTGTAGATAAACTCACTTATTGACTTTGCATATTTGCATAGAATGAAAATAAGACAGCAAATACCGAGGGATTGCTGGTTCAAATTGGCAAAGGGTATCAAGGCCCTTGGCTTTGAAAGTCCGGCAGCGGGGATTTAAAGAAACCATGCATGCTCTCATGGTTTTCTTTTATATTTTCTTCAAAACCAATCAAAGATAGAAAGATTTATATACTATAGCGTCCTATATAGTTGCTATGGTAACAACAATACAAGTTAGCAATGAGTTAATGAATACTTTGAAAAGTAAGAAAATGTATGATAAAGAAAGCTATGAAAAAATCATATGGGATTTAATAGAAGATACAATGGAATTAAGTGAAGAAACAAAAAGAGATATAGAGCAAGCCAAGAAAGACGTTAAAGCTGGAAGAGTCTATACCCATGAGCAGGTTAAGAAGGAGTTAGGACTATAATGTCCTAAAAAATCAGAGGTGATTTTTTCGTGTATACTTTAGTTTATACTGAAAAATTCTTAAAACAATTGAAAAAGTTGGATAAAGATGTTCAAAAAAGAATAGTCTTAACTCTTGAAAGAATCAGAATAAGACCCTATCCATATATCAAAAAATTAGTTGGCTGTCCATACTTTAGATTAAGAACTGGAGCTTATAGGGTGATAGTAAATATAAAAGAGAATAAACTTATTATTTATGTTCTGGAAGTAGGACATAGAAAGAATATATACAAATAAGTTGTAAAAAACTTCCAAAGGACTGCTGGTTCAAATTGGCAAAGGGTATCAAAGGCCCTTGGCTTTGAAAGTCCGGCAGCGGGGATTCTTTATTATTTTTATAGCCTTAAAATAGAATTCAGGGCAGGGGGTATAACATTGTTATATACAATAGCCAAACCCTGCAAAGAATTACTTCTTTTTTCTTTGTATTCTTTCTTTAATATTTCAAACTTGGCTCTCATTTTCCTTAAATTATATCTCTTTAACAGTTTGTAATGATAACATATCCTAAAACCTGAAAACGCGTGTGGCCTTGGCTTTTTTGACCAAGACAAATAAAGAAGAATAAAACTAGTATAAAAAATTTATTTTTTAGCATATCCGCTTCGCGGATTTATTAACACCGCACGAGAACGCCCCATGACACTGCTAAAGAGTATGCTGCCATAAACACGGAACCCGCAAACGTCGTCGCCGAACCCGACAGCCCTTTCAGTGTATAATCTTCTTAAACCTCGATCTGGTGTCCATAAAGTTATTTTTTCTGGTTCTTTCTCTCCATGAGATAATGCGACAAGCCTTTTTAATAAAGTAGCTGGTTTTGCATACCTATCATCTGCTAATGCCCTTACATATGAAAGACCTCTTGTTGTTTCAACAACTTTGCTAGCAGGCTCTCCCTTAAGAACAGGAATCTCATCAAGAGATATTACTTTAGGACTTACAACTGCACTTTGATAATTATGAGTGACTACACCAGCTAAAGTATCTGGTTGATAACTAATATGTGTGCTTGTTATAACCCATGATTCTCTGCAATCTTTTTGTAAGCTTGCAAGTGCTTCTGGTGAAGCAAGTTCTGATGCTCCAATAACATCTGGAGCAGAAATCATTCTTTTTCCTTTAAATTCTCCTTCTTGAGTATTATATAGTGCAATCCAATTTTCTTGAGTTTTATATGCTCCATCCTCAGCAGGTTGTAAATCTATAACAATGCCTTGGGGCTGAATTAATTCGTGTGCACAATTTTGAATTAAATGTCTTAACACAGCTTCTGTACTTTTAAAATCACTAGAACTGACTACTTGATTAAGAGTTTTTGCATCTTTATTGCTAATTTGATAATGTTGCATTGTAAAAAGATAAAACTAAGACTCATTTATAAACCTTTCGGTTTTGTAGTCACTTGATAGTAGTCTTTACTTTGTGAAATCTCCAATTTTCAACTGTCCTTTTAAGTGATTAGGGCAGTTAAAGGTGTCATACTCAAAAACATTTGATTGACCGCTACAATATTGAAATCTATAATAGGATTAGAACAAAACACCATTTAAAAAAATTATTGCTATTTATACAACTCCAAAGCATCTTCTTCCACAAAATGCAGTTTAGAAGGGACTATTAAGCACTGGACACCATCCCTGAATCTAAACTTTAACAGCTCTTTTGCCTTCCCTGCTTTTATCTGCTTGTCAAGGCTTCCCAGCTTGACACAGCCAACGCATAATGTGTTGTCTGTAAATATCTTCTCTCCTCTTCTTATCTCAACCCTGAGCAGATACCTTATTGCATCATTAACAGTCATAAATTTTTTCTCTTTAGGATTCAGGTCAAGCAGAAACAATGTGTGCATATTATTCTCCAGATTCTGCTTAAGAGTATAATAAGGTGTTTCTACATTCTCATTTTCAAAAGGGATAGATGTTGTTTTTCCAAAATTATAGAGCATTAAGCCTGTTTCTCCAACAGCTGTTAACACAGAAGCATTATGAATAATCTCTACTTTTATATTTTTTTTCTTTGCCCTCATCATTAGATCAATATGTGTTGTAGCAGAAAAAACATCGCCTACAACCAAAAAAGCAACATCCTTGGCCTTGGCATTGTCTAAAATATCATCTGCCCTTTTCTCAACTAAATCCCTGTCTGCCAATATTATCTTGTTTTCATAAAGCTTTTCCAGATAATTGACAGGAACATTCAAAGAAGAAGTATAGTTTTCCAAATAAACAAAACTGCATTTCTTTACAGCCTCTAAGCCCTTTAGTGAAATATCCTTTTCATCACTAAGTCCAATACCTATCATATATAGTGTCATAAGAAAAAAGAATTATTGCTGGTTTTTAAATGTTGTTAAATAAAAAAAGAAAAAGGCCCAAAAGGGCCTTAAATCTTATGCCCCTGCTGAACTCAGTTGGGGGTGGTAAAGCAGAGGCAAGAAATTTATGAGTATAAGCTGATGCCTTATACTAAAAACTTATATTACCTCTATTCCCAGTTCCTCATTTATTTCCTGGGCTTGAGGGCTAGCCTGTGCATAATCCATCTTGCCTAAGATCCAAGGGCTTTTGACTCCTGTTATGATTGTCATAACACATATCTTTCCCTTCATATCTTCGCTGACTCTTGCTCCCCAGATAACATTCGCATCATCATCAAGGCTTTCTGTTACTAGCTCTCCTACCTTATTGATCTCATCAAGAGTCATATCTGTTCCGCCGCTTATATGAAGCAAAGCTCCTGTTGCGCCCTTGTAACTAATATCTAATAAAGGATTGCTCAAAGCTCCTTTTACAGCCTCTTCTACTTTATTGTTTGTATCAGAAGCTCCAACTCCGATTGCTGCAACTCCTCCATTTGTCATTATTGCTTTTACATCTGCATAATCCAGGTTAACCAGTGAAGGAACCGCAATTGTCTCTACAATGCCTTTTATCATGGTGGATATAAGCTCGTTTGCTACTGCAAATGCCTGCTGTATAGGTAGATTGCCTGCAATATTTACTAATCTGTTATTATCAATTACAATAACTGTATCGCAAACCTGCCTTAACTGTTGTAAACCAAACTCGGCTTTATCAACTCTTGCCCTCTCAATCTTAAATGGCATGGTTACAGTTCCAATAACAATTGCACCCATATCTTTTGCGCACTGCGCTACAATTGG
>JAGLZG010000068.1 GCA_023131705.1 Nanobdellota archaeon | reverse complement strand
ACTGTTCTGCAAAAATACATGAATGGCAAAAAAATAATCCAAAAATAAGAAAAATATATAAACAAATCTTCTTTAATTTTAATCTATGGTGCTATTCAAGGATATGCTTCACTCTGACCAGACTATTTTTAAGAACCAGGATGCCCTGGATACAGAGTTTATTCCAAAGATTTTGCCTTACAGGGAAAAACAGCAGAGGTATATTGCATTATGCATTGCTCCTTTGCTTCAGGACAGGACAGGAAAAAATCTTTTGATATGCGGGACGCCGGGAATAGGAAAAACAGCAACAATAAAATACATTTTCAAGGATCTGGAAAACGAGACAGATGATGTGATCCCAATCTATATAAACTGCTGGCAGAAAAATACAACCTTTAAGATTATTGTTGCGATTTGCGAAGAACTGGGCTATAAATTCACGCAAAACAAAAGAACAGAAGAGCTTTTTACAATAATAAAAAACATGCTCAATAAAAAATCTGTGGTTTTTGCATTTGATGAGATAGATAAGATAGAAGATTTTGATTTTGTATATACTGTGCTTGAGGAAATATACAAAAAAACAATACTGCTTATAACAAACTATAAAGAATGGCTCTCAAAGCTTGATGAGAGAATAAGGTCAAGATTAGGGGCAGATATAATTGAATTCCAGGCTTATGATCTCAAAGAGACAAGAGATATCCTGAAGCAAAGAATTAACTATGCCTTTTATCCCTCTGTTTTTGAGAGTGATGCCCTTGATGTCATTTCTAAAAAAACATTTGAGACAAAGGACATAAGGACAGGATTGCACCTTATGAAAGAGGCAGGAATTGCTGCTGAAAACGAATCATGCAAAAAAATAGAAATAGAGCATGCCAACAAGGCTCTGCAGAAAATAGATGATTTCAGCATTAAGAAAAGCGCTGATTTGGAATCCCAGACAAGGCTCCTTTTGGAAATAATAAAAGAAAACCCTGCTAAAAAGTCAGGAGAATTATTTGAGATATACCAGCAGAAAGGAGGCTCTGATTCCTACAGGAGCTTTCACAGAAAACTAAAGAGTCTGGAAACCTCAAGATTCATAACAATAAAAAGAATAGAAGGCGGCAAAGAAGGCAAAACATCAATAATTGAATATAATAGTTCTTCTAAGAAGCTGACTGAGTTTTAGGGTTAACCATTGTACCCTTCTTTAGAGTGTGGAGGTCATGCGTTTGGGTTCTTGTATCATTTATAGGTAATTTTTATATACCATCACAATAATTACTTATTAAATGGCAAATCAAAATTCAAAAAAAGATATAAGAAAATTATTAGATGAATTTAATAAATCCTCTTCTATTGAATTTAACTATCTTTTAGATTATATCTGGAAAAGTAAGGGGTTGATTGATTATGAATGGGAAATAGAAAAAAAGAAATTGAAGCATTATTTTGGAAATGATATTGAGATGAAAATGCTAAGAATGACCCGTGAAAGACATAAATTATTTAATATATTTCCAGAATCTATTGCTAAAGCAAATGTTTTCTTAACTTTTAGTATTTTTGAGACAAAAATTATGGGGATTTGTAGATTAATTGAAGGATATTCTTCTAATCCAATTAATGGGCATAGAACAGGAATCAGGAAATATCTAACATATATGCAATCAGAATTTAAGGATATAGAAAAAATTAGGAATTGGCGTCTAATAAACAACTTTATTCATATTCGTAATTGTTTAATGCATACAAATGGATTCCTTCGGTATCAAAAGAATAGTAAGGTAATCAAGGATATAGTCAAACAAAAAAACTTTTTGCCCCCTCCTTTAGTAGAAAACATATCCTACAACAATGAAATTCAAATAGTAAACTCTCCCCAGTATGGGGAAAGGTTACTAATAGATAATAATTATCCTTTTAATATATCTGCAATAGCTAGGGATTTTATACAGGATGTTTGTTGTACTCTAATAAATAATTATGATAACAACTTATTTTCCATAAATAAAAAATAACCCATTCTGCGAAGCAGACTAAATTTCCGTAGGAATCAGGGGTTTTTAGTGTTAGTATTTTACTGTTATATTTTTAGAGAATTTGGGGCTTTAATTTGTGCTATTCTGAGGGGTTTGGAGGCGAAGAATAGCATAGAAAACTTTAATATACTAGTTGTATTAATTAAAATTATGACTGATATTTATTTATTTTTAGGAGCTCATGTATCCAAATCGGATTTTGAGAGATTAAAATCCAAAATAGATTCAATTAAAGAACAATTACCTAAGAAAGAGAAATTAATATCAATAATTGAGTATGGGGGTCCACCATATCTTCCAACTTGGAGTATCTCTGAAGAGATACTATTTTCTGATGAAAAATTTAAAGAATATTTTGAGGAGCAAAGGAAACTTATTGCTGAAGATTTCAATTTTTTTATCAAGAATAGAAAAAGTCAATCTAATGTAATTACTTCTCCCTTCCACACATTGAACCTAAATCTTCTTTTAGATTTGGGAGCAGAATTAGTTTTAGAGGATGTTCCTTTTGATGAATACAAAAAAATTGTAAGGGATTGCCATAAATTTTTGAGGGTAGATATGGTAAGAATAATTATGGAACGTATAAGCAAGGGAGATTTTTCAGAACCTCATTTTGACCATGAGAAAATTCAAAAACCAATGACTGATATGAGGGATGGATTTATCATTCGACAGATTAAATCACTATCTGATCAAAATCCTGAAGCTTCTTTTGTTATAGTAAGGGGGGATTGGCATAAAGATTTAGTCGAACTATTAAATAAAGAAGATTTTAATGTTACTTTTTTCTTTTATTAAATTAATTAACCTAAAGAATTATTGATAACGTAATATGTTTTCAAAGAATTTAATAGAAAAATTTTATAAAGAATGAAGCATTATCTCTAGTATATGAATTACGCTATAGTTTGGACCTACATCGGAGGATTTGTTGTTTTAATTAGTTTCCTAGCAGGCATTTTGTATCATTGGTTCAAATTAAGGGAAAAAATCAATTTGCTCGAACAGAGATTCAATCAAAAAAAAGAAAATGATGAGAGGTTTTTCAGATTATTTCAAGATAATTTTCAAAGACAGATAGAAGAAATGAAAAGGATGAGGAAAAAATGAATGGTTTAAGTATTAATGAGATATTAAAATTGAATCAACTTATCACTAATATCCGGTCTAGGATGGTATCTTCCACTCATTTATCTGAATTTGTCAATCTAATAAATAAGTCAGGTATTGAAAATCAGGATGAATTGACCAGATATATAAATCGAGCAGGATTTAATTCCGTTGAAGAGTTTAATCAGCAATATAATACAATTAAGAATCAAGAATTTTGGGATGGCTTAATAAAGATTGGGCTTGCTATATTATTTGCTTATGCTTTATCTGAAATTTTCAAAAGAAAGTGATATTTACTATTTTCATTATTGGATATTATTATCTTTTACCTTATTTTTCCCAACATTTTGGAAGTAAAAGATCCTTAATCAAATGTGGTTTATCATGATTTCCTGTACATATTAAGATTCTTCCAGGGGACCAATCAAAAAGAACTTTTTGAATAACATCAACTGCCTGTTTACGCACATCCTGTTTTGGGTTGATCTCCTTTCTTTCCTCAAAATCATCACTCATATAATGGAGAAAATTGCCACATTTATGAAGACTTCCGTTTAGGATGGCCTTTTTGCCATAAACTATTACTAAAACCAATGATGCTTGTTTAGGATTGATGTATATGGAACAAATAGACCTTTCTTTCCAATCAGAAGCAGTTAATTTTTTTGCACGATTTGGATTTATTGTAGTGCTATATGAATTCTGACAGCAAGGACAATGCTCAACTGACAAGGGTTCGTCAATTAAAACTAATTGTATATTTTTGCCTAACCAACTTCTCTCATCAAAAGCCCTATCAATCCAGTTTTCAACTGGACCACTTAAAAGATGGTAAACTCTTTCGATTATTATCTTGTTTTCCCATTGAAATAATAATTTCATTGAATGTATATTTTCGTAGTTACCAAATACATTTAACACAGCAAGTACTTTGGTATTTTTCTTAGAAGCCTCTTTAACAAATCTCTCCCATTCTTCTTTTTTCTTTTTTATTTCCTTAGCCCCTAACTCAAGATGATTCGGAATAGTATATTTTTGAGGTCTATGATGTTGATCATGCTCTCTGAGGCATAATACTGCAATATTTTCTAATTTGTCATTTGATGGATTTCCATCTATATGATGAAAATTTATGCCTAATCCTCTTTCTCTACAGATACAGCATACCCCAGCATTTCTTCTCAATAATTCTTTTTGTTTTTTTGGACTTAGATTTTTTCTCTTTTTTAAATTTGTATCATGTTTCATATTAATTATGAATTTCCAATACATTTTATATCTTGCGTTTTTAAGCCCCCTATTCCTTTTTCTAAGTGCCTTTTTGTTTAAATAAATAGATTTTCAACTGCGAAGTTTCTCGACAATAACAAAAAGTTATCTTGTATAGCTTTCTACAAATTAATTATTAAATTATTGTAGAGAAGTTGCTTTCAGTATAGAAAATAGACAAATAAAAAATTACACATAATCCTCACCAAACCACCCATCATGGCAAGTGCTACAAAGCTTCTAGAGCTTGATTTCTTTGGTTTTACCCTCTTTTGAATGCCCACTTGCCACTTGCCACGCTCACATGAACTATATAAACAAGCTCCATCTATTAACTGTTATGTTGGATATAAAAGCCAACATATATTTGGCAGTTAACAATAACTGCCCTCTTAAATGAGGTGATAATGATGGACATAAGCAATGAAACAATAAAAAATCTTTTTTATCAGCAAATAAAAAATCTCACTCTTGAATCAGTAGAGGATTCTTTTAATTTGCAGTTTTCTGGTGATTTAGTAAAGTGAAAACTATTTGAGCTTGTATACTACCTCCGCCCCCTCTAATAACCAGGAGGGGGCTGCTCTTTCTTTAAAATATATATATTTTATATACATAAAATATATAAATGCTCATGCATTATCAGGATTATGCAAATAATAAATAAAGATGAATTTCATATAA
>JAGLZG010000067.1 GCA_023131705.1 Nanobdellota archaeon | reverse complement strand
CGATGGTGTCGGTGAGCTGTTGACACATTTCTCGAAAGATTTATATAAAAGTTCGTATAATAGTCCTTACACGTATTTATTCACGTGTAAAGAGGTGATAAATGTGGCAGAACAAATAAAAAACATACAAAAGCCGGTTAAATCAACTGAAAAAAGAGGTTTTCCTTTTTCATTGATGTTTGGCCTTATAGGATTGCTTCTTGGAATTTATCTTTTGATAAAAGATAAAATTGGTTTAGGCTTTGAAATACAGCCTATTATAATCCCCATTTTGCTCATTATAATGGGGTTGTTGATGATAAAGGATTCTATAACCCTTGGAAGATTAAGCATTCTAAAAAGGAGAATGGATAGAATCCTGTAAAAGTGATAAAATTCCTGGAAAAACTAGAAACAGAGCTTAAGCTAAAGGGTTTTAGTGAAAGAACAATAAAGACATATCTCTACCATAATCAGAGATTTCTCAATTATATTCAGGCCAATAAAAAAGGCAGCTACCAAAAAAAACTAGGCTCTTCTGCAAACAAGATAGAGCCAGAAGATATTACAGAAGAAGACATAAAATCTTATTTGGCATATCTTCTCGCAGATAAGCGGCAAAAGCCAGCCTCTGTTAATCTTGTGCTTTCCAGCCTTAGATTCTTTTATGAAAATATACTTAAAAAGCACATATTTGATGATATAGGCATGATTAAGGCAGAAAAGAAGCTTCCTACTGTCTTAACAAAAAAAGAGGTCAGATCATTGATTAATTCAATTAAAAACCCAAAACATAAGCTCTTGGTAGAGATTCTTTATTCCTCTGGATTAAGAGTTAGTGAGGCTGTAACACTTAAAATAGATGATCTTGACTTAGAGGATAAAACAGGCACAATAAGGTCTGGAAAAGGAAAAAAAGATAGGAATATTATCCTTTCACAAAACATTATAGGGCATATAAAAGGGTATATCTCAAAAAGAAATGATAAAAACCCTTATATATTCAATATAAAGGAAAGGCATATCTCCATAAGGCAGGCGCAAAAAATAATAAAGCAGGCTGCTGAAAAAGCAGGCATAAAAAAGCGTGTTTTTTGCCATGCCCTAAGATCAAGCTTTGCTACTCATCTACTTGAATCTGGAACAGATATAAGAATAATCCAGGAATTACTGGGCCATTCAAACCTTTCAACAACAGAAAGATACACAAAAGTAAGCAAAGAGCAGCTAAAAAAGGTAAAAAGTCCGCTTGATTCTCTATAAAATCATAATTAATGATATATAAACATTTCTATTTTCTTAGTCGGGAAAATAATCATTTATATATTTTATTGTAATAAAAAACATATATAGAAAAATAATATTTAAATTAATTATGTTAAAATATATAATTAAAATAACATATATTGCATATAACATATAGCAATATATATTTTAAAGTATATATAAAATAAAATCTAAAATTTTTTTCAAAAAGTGAGATTTAATATGAGAAATGATTCAGCTAGATAATACTTAAACTCTCACTTTTTATGCATAATCTAATAAAATTACACATATTGGTTCATAAAATAATGGTAGAAATGAGTATTTAGAAAGTGTTAGGCACCACAAAATTTATCTTATTTTTATGTTCTATAGCCAATGTAACGCCTTAAATCAGCCATTTAAAGGCTTATTAAGCTTGGAAAAAATTAGCTTATTTATATAACTCCCTTTATTTGTAACAAGATATGTATCTATCAAACATTTTAACAAAAAAGGTGAAGTGAGAGTTCCAGTAGAAAAATGAAAATATACCTCTATTGATAGAGGCAATGGAATAAAAAAAGAAAGCAATTGATATATAAAAAATATTTTATCCTGAGGAAAAGACATTCATCCAGTTCTTTAATAAAAAGAATAAGCGTCGGGGTGGGACACTCTCGTTGAGAATCACTAGTGGGGAGGATATAAATTGTCCGAAGGACAATTTATCCTACATAGTTAAGCTTTTTCATCTCACTTAATTCCTGCACTTCTTTTCCTTTTTCTAGTATGCCTTTTAGCTTTTCCTCAAACTTCTCTGCCTGTGCATATAATGGTTTATAGTCAATCTTTAAGCCTAGATACTGGTCAAGATTCTTAATAACCCTTGCAGCTGCCTTGCTGTCAGGCAGATCAGTATGTGTCTCTGCAAATATACAGCTCATTGGAATCTTTTCCACTTTTAGCAATAAAGCCCCTGTCACACCCATTATAATTCCTTCTTTGAGTGGCTTAATTCCAATCTTTTCAAATGATTTTTTCTTTTTAATATCCTTTGTAAAATAAAATGTTCTCTCTGTATCTGGTTTTGTTGCAGAGCTTCCAACGCCCTCCAGACTGATTATCTCTTTTGCATTAAGGTCATTCGCTAACTTGTTTATAACATCAGCTAAATCCCATTCCTTCCCGGTTGAAGGAGAGACAGCATGAATAATGATAATATTATGTTTTTTATTATAAAAAATCCCTAATGGCTCCACTACCTTATCCCCATGGATAGCAACAACAGCGGGCCCTTCATTGATTATGACCTTTCCTATCATCTCAATATCAAGATGGTCAATCAGGAATTCAGTTGCAATTGTGCTTACTAATCCAAACCCTGGAAACCCGTCAATAATAATAGGATTTTTTGGCTTTTTCCATAACTTGATTTCCATATTATTCACCTCTGATTATGATATTCTTTTTAACAAATTCAAAAGTATTTATAACTTTGGTTTTTTGGGTTCATACATATAAAATATAGCAATAGGGGATTTCAGATAAAGCGAAATGCACAGACAAATCAGTATGCAGATTTCCTGAAAAATATTTATGCAGGCTCTAACATTAATTGAACATAACACAAATTTGACAGTTTATTTTAGGTCTCTCTTATGCAGAATTAAAATTACCCCTATAAAGACCAGCACTAACCCGGCAAATATTGAATTAAGAAATATATGTTTTGTGATATCATAGAAGAATTGCTTTGGGAACATTATAATCAGATTGCTTGTACTGCTAAACTGCCAGTTGCCCTGCGGAAAAAATATTTTATGGAATAGTGTAAAGACAGATGAAAAATTTGAAAAAAAGAAAATTACCGGAAATACTGTTGTTGTTAAGCCGGATAAAACAAACAGCTTTGTTATTGTTTTATACACATTCTTTGATAACATCAACAACAAAACAAACAAAACAATATCAAAGCCCAATAAAAAATAAAATAAAACAAACCCTTTTTCCATTAAAGCCTTTACATCCCTTAAATGGGATCTCTCTTTTTCCTCAAAAGCAGATGTTTCTATATTTTCCCTTTTTCCCTGCAAATAATCAATTAATTCATCTGAAATAATATCTGCTTCTGCTATCTCTTCATACACATTATTTTTTTTAAATTCATTTTTGTAATAATTTTTGTCAAAAATAACAGAATTGGCGCTTGAAAGATATATAGTAAGGGGCAGTATTATGATTAGGATAATTATTAGGATTGATATTGGTTTCATAGGATCATATTTGGTTTTTTGTTTAAAAAGATTATGAATTCCATGAGTACATTAAAAAATCTAAGAATATATAACAAGTAAACTAATAGGCTGATTGGGGCAATAGTTTAGGTGTCCACCAGATAAAAAAAGCAGATTAGTAATCCAAAACTTTAAATACTATCATTTAATTTTAATAGTTAATAAAGTATAGAACTTTATTAAATAGAGAATTAATTTTGCGAAGCCACAAAGTGGATCAAAAAATGCGCAACATTTTTTAGAGCAAAATTTTCTCGTAGTCATTACTTATTCAGGATTATAAAATGGCAAAAAAAGAATACAAAAAGAAAGAAAAAAATTCCAAGATAGAGGAAAAAGTTCCCCCTCCCAAGATTCCCAAAGAATTAGAATCAAAACTAAAAGCAATAAAAACAAAGCTTGAAAAATTCAAGAAAGAGATCATAAAAAAGTTTGACAAATATATCATTGCTGTTTCTCTATTACCTCCTCCAAGGCAGGATGAAAAACAGAAATTAACAGAAGGATCTGCTCAACCAGATCAGAAAGCTAAACCTGCTGATAAAGACAAGATACACACTCTTGTTCTTGTTGATGATTCTGACAGTAAAACAATGTCAAAGCAGGAATTGCATGAAAAACTATCTACAATTATTGCTAATATTGCCAAAGGCATTGATAAAAATATGGCTCCGGAGATAGTTCTGTTGTCAGAGGTATGGCAGAACTGCTATGATGGCAAGTATGAGCTTTTGCAGATGATAGCTCTGTCAGCGCCTATATATGATACAGGAATGCTCTCAGCAATAAAAATAGCAGAACTGCACAAAACAATGGTTCTAAAGAAGTTTGAGAAGTATATTGTTAGTTATGTTCTTGCAGGCTCATTAGTGCAGGGTAAATCAACCAAAACATCTGATATTGATGTCTGGATTGTTATTGATGATACAGATGTTAAAAAGATGACAAGGGCTGAACTAAAGGATAAATTAAGGGCAATAATCATTGGAATGGGCATTGAGGCAGGAGAGATAACTGGGATTAAAAATAAACTAAACATTCAGGTATACATCTTAACAGATTTCTGGGACAGTTTAAAAGAGGCAAACCCAATAATATTCACTTTGCTTAGAGATGGTGTTCCTTTTTATGACAGAGGGGTATTTATGCCTTGGAAACTATTGCTAAAAATGGGCAAGATAAAGCCAAGTGCAGAAGCAATTGATATGTTTATGTCATCTGGTGAACAAATGCTGCAGAGAGTTGACTTAAAGCTTAAGGATATTGGCATGGAGGACATATTTTATGCTATCCTTACTCCTTCACAAGCAGCATTGATGATGTTTGGGATTCCTCCTCCAACACCAAAAGAAACACCAAAACTTATGAGAGATGTATTTGTGCATAAAGAAAAATTATTAGAGGGAAATTTTGTCGATATTCTTGAAAAAAATATCACTGTTAGAAAAGATATAGAGCATGGAGTAAAAAAAGAGATGACAGGAAAAGAGGTTGATGAACTGTTAAGCGGAGCAAAAAAATATCTTAAAAGGATAAAAAGATTATTTACACAGATAGAAAAGATAAAAGAAGAGGAAGATGTTGTTCATATCTATGACACAATTATTACAATAATAAGGGATACACTAAGGTCAGAGGGTGTTGAAAAGGTTTCTGATATAGAGATTGTAAAAATCTTTGAGGATGAGATGATATCTCAGGGCAAGATACCTGCAAGGTTTTTAAGAATACTTAATGAGATAATAAAAGCAAAAAAGGATTATGATGAAAAAAAGCTAACCAAGCCAGAGGTTGAAAAAGTCAAAAAAGATTCAAGAGAATTCATAAAATTCATGGTTGAATACATACAAAGAAAAAGAGGCAGTGAACTGGAAAAGGCAAAGATAAGGGTAAAGCACGGAAAGAAGTATGGAGAGGTTATCTTGTTGGGTAATGAAGCTTATATCATTCATGATATTGATAACCAGGAAAAGGGATTAAGCAAGGCAAAGATAAATCCAGATGGAAGCCTGGGCCCTGCTAAGCAATCCTCATTAGAAGAATTAGAAAAAGCATTAAGCAAGATAGATATTCCGCATAAGGTTTTCATAAAAGAGCCAATATTTGAAAACCTGAAAGACATCTTTGGAAAAGATGTAGAAGTTCTGATTAATTATTAAGAAAAATCAAAAAGACCAGGAAAAAAGGTGTAACCTGGCCTTTGGTTTAATGTAACCACGGAGGTGGTTTGTTTTTATTATTATATGACCTATTAGAACAACCCTTTATTAATACATTATGAAAGCCTGATAAAGAACAAGAATCCGCAAACTTTATAAAGCCTTTTTTGCTTATAACCCTTATAATGGTAGCTTATCTCTCCAGCCCGATATGGTTTCTTGGCATGGACCTGATATTTCATTTAATTGTAATAATAATCAGTTTGTTAATAGTTTTTTACAGCTATAAATGTTACAAGTTAATAAAAGAAAGAACATACCTTTATTTTGCGCTGGCTTTCCTATCCATATCAATTGCATTTTTTTCCAAGATATTCGCAGGCCTGATTATATACGGCCGTATGCTAAGGCAGACCATAATAGGAAACCCTGCTTTATTGGCAGCAGCCTATAACAAACTCTATGCCAGCAGGACAATATGGACCAACTATGTTGGTTTTTTGATATATGTTTTCTTAATGCTCTCTGCCTTTATGATTATATTTCTTATAGCATCTAAAATAAAATTAAAGGATAAAAAGATAATTGCCACTTCTTTTTATTTTGTTATAATCACAACTATTCTAAGTATGAAGATGTTTTACGCCCTATATGCAACTCTCGCTGTTTTGCTTGGTTCTATAATTGTTTACTATTACAAAAATTACAAACAAAAAAAATCAAGAAGCAGCATGTTTGTATTCCTTGCCTTTGTTTTCATATTCATAAGCCAGTTCTTCTTCATATTTA
>JAGLZG010000066.1 GCA_023131705.1 Nanobdellota archaeon | reverse complement strand
TTTGATCTTTATAAACAATAGAGAACCCATGTGAAAAATATAGGGCATCTCCTTCTTTTAAATGAGATTTGACATTTGACCACAGTGCTTCTTGGGCTGCATCAGAAACAAGATATTGGACAATTGTTCCTAATTCAACAGCTTCTTCAATTGGGAATAATGTTTCTTTTGGCTTCCAACCATCTGCTACTGCCTTGTCCCAATATTCTTTATGTCCTGGATATTGACCAACAATAACATTAAACCCATTATCTCTCATATTTAAAGATTGGGCTGGACCTTGGACACCATACCCAATAACAGCTATTGTTTCATCTTTTAGAACTTCTCTTGCTTTATCCAAAGGGAATTCTTCCCTTGTAACAACATTTTCTTTAACTCCACCAAAATCTTTTTCCATTTTTATGACCTCCACTAAACTTAAGATATTTTTAAGAATAAACGTCAAGTTTATAAATTTTTCTGAATCGTTACTATCTAAAAATAGATAATAAACTAAATCGGGGTTCGAATCCTGTAGGCGCATTATTGTAGTTACTTATAAATGGTAAAAATAGAAAGATTTAAATACTATCATTTATCTTAAACTAAGCAAAATGAATAAAAATCTGCAAGTTGTAAAGATTGGTGCAAGTTCAATAATAAAGGATGGAAAGGCTGATCAGGCTATCTTAAAATCAATAGCCTATGATGTAAATGAATTTATGAAGCAAAACATACACTCAATATTAGTTGTATCTGGCTCAATTAAGTTAGGCATGGAAGTCCTGGGCTATGAAAAACAGCCGGCAGATAACGATGTAAAAGCATTGCAAAGATGCGCTTGTGTCGGGCAAAAGGAATTAATAAAAGAGTATGATAAAGCATTTAAAAGTTATGCAATAACTTCCCAGCTTTTGGTTACATACCACAACCTGGAAGACCCGAATGAAGAAAAAAATATTGAAGAAAGGATAAAAGATGATGTTGAGCATGGAATTATAACATTAATCAACTATAATGATGGCATTGATAAGAGAGGAATTGTTTTATATGATAATAATGGAAAGTTAATAATAAGGGATAATGATGCTCTGGCTGCACAGGTTGCAATCTATGCTAGCGCTTCCAGGCTTGCAATACTGACTAATTCAAATGGAAAAGGAACAATAGGCGGAAGAAAAACAAAAGAGAAATCTGTAAAATTAGCAGAAAGAAAGGGGATTGATGTTATAGTTGGTGAATGTGATAAAGGATTATATAATCTGGCAACAGGCAAAGAACATGCAAATTATAGAACACACCGAAATATTTAAATAATACAGAAAGGTGCTCATAATTATGTCAAATAAAGAGGAAAAACAGATTGGGTTAACTGTAAAGAAAGAGGACAATTTCTCAGAGTGGTACACAGATATGATTCAGAAAGCAGACCTTGCTGATTACACTGATGTTTCGGGATGCATGGTCTTTAAGCCATATTCTTATTTTATGTGGGAGATAATCCAAAAAGAAACTGACAGCGAGTTTAAAAAGCTGGGCATAGAAAATGCCTATTTCCCATTGCTTATTCCAGAAACCCATCTTAACAAAGAAAAAGAGCATGTCAAGGGCTTTTCCCCTGAAGTTGCATGGGTAACACATACAGGAAATACAAAATTACAGGAGAGATTAGCAGTAAGGCCAACCTCTGAAACAATAATGTATCCAAGTTATGCAAAATGGATAAGAAGCTGGAGAGATTTGCCATTAAAAATCAACCAATGGAATAATGTTGTTAGGTGGGAATTCAAAAACCCTGTTGCCCTGCTAAGAACAAGGGAGTTTTTATGGAATGAGGGGCATACTGCTTATGCAACAAAAGAAGAAGCTGATGCAGAAAAAGAGAAGATTTTGAGAATATTCAACTGTATCTTAAAGGATTATATGGCTTTGTATGGAATTACAGGAAAGAAAACAGAAAAAGAGAAGTTTGCAGGAGCAGAAGCAACCTATTCAATCGAATTATTAATGCCAAACGGGAAAGGTGTGCAGGGGCCTGATTTTCATTCAGACGGCCAGAATTTTGCAAAGGCATTTAATATTAAATTCCTGGATAAGGATGGAAAAAAGAATTATGTATATCAAAATACATTTGCAATAACAACAAGGATGATTGGCGTTATGATTGCAATACATGGGGATAATAAAGGATTGGTCTTGCCTCCAAAAATAGCTCCTGTCCAGATTGTTATAATTCCTATCTTATTTGACAAAACAAAAGGCAATGTTCTGAAAAAGGCAGATGAAATAAAAAACAAGCTTAAAGCATACAGGGTCAAACTTGATGACAGGGAAGAATACAGCCCTGGGTGGAAATATAATGAATACGAGCTAAAAGGGGTTCCTGTAAGGATTGAGATAGGCCCGAGGGATATAGAAAAAAACCAGGTTGTTTTGGCAAGGAGAGATAACAGCAAAAAAGAATTTATAAAAATAAAAGATCTGGATAAAAAGATTAAATCAATACT
>JAGLZG010000065.1 GCA_023131705.1 Nanobdellota archaeon | reverse complement strand
TGATGTATATGTGCGTGAGAATATCCCGGCACAATCAATGGAGGATCTGCTGGATTTTAATATATACTATGCTCAATTAGGGGATGATCAGCTGGGAGATTTCCCGTTGGGAGATGCTCTCTCATATTACAGTGATTTATTCGATTGTTTCCAGTTGGGAGTTGCAACTTTGGGAGATACACAGTTGGCTGAATGCTCATATAATCAGAAAGTTGCAAACTATATTGATTATCAAAAGGATATTTTTTTTAATATTGGGAACAATTATAAAAGTACTTTTTTAATAGGGGGAGGATATCCTGGAGAGTTTGCAGATGTTGACTCTACCAGGAGAGAGGAGCTCAGGCAATTGGTACTGAGAATTAAGCCAGTGCAGAGCATTGGATATATGCTAATTAATTACATTTAAAAACAGAGTGATATGATTGAATTACAAAATAAAACAAATGTGGAGGCACCAAATGGGGAGTATCCATATGGAAAAACAAAAAACAACACAGGCACCAACAATGGAACTCCTGTGAATGAGGAGCTGGTGCATGATGTGATGCAATTTTTTGAGAAATTAATGGCTGAGGGTGCAGTTGTTGCCAATGGAATACCTGACAATGAGTATGATGGTTTTCAATTATATGAGGCGTTTGCTAAATTAGCTAGACCATGCAGGATCTACAAAGGATTGATTTCTCAATCAGGAACAGGGACACCTAGCATCACAATGCTGGGGATTGATGATATGCCAGGAACAGTATTGGCACGTACAGGAGTGGGGCAATATACATTGACTTTAACTGGGGAGTATTTAGCTGCAAAAACATTCTATCAGATATCTACAGGGATTAATAGTGCCATTGAGTCATTTTTGAGGAGAGTGAGTGATGATGTGATGCAGATTGATACTCATGTGGCTAATGTTAATGCAGATTCTGTTTTGGATAATACTCCGATTGAGATCTGTATTTATGATTAATATTTTATAAACTAAAACACACAAAAATGAAAAGTATTTTATTATTATTTGTATCAATAGGGCTGATGATTTCAGTTGGTTGTAAAAAACAACAGCTCCAGGATTATGATCATGGAGCTGCAATTTACTCAGCAATTTCAAATCAATCAGGAGAGGCTGCTCCAGTTGTGAGCATCCTAGAGAACTCTATTGGTGATATTCAATGGGTATATGTTTCAGAGGGAGTGTATCATGCAGAGCTGCCAGGGGGGTTTCCTTTGGGTAAAACTTTTTTGCTTTGTAATAATGGAGTAGATGGATATATCTCTGCAGATCTGAGGCATTGGGCTCCAGGATTTATTGAATTAAGAACGTTTGCAGGATATGATGTTGCTGGGAATCCAGCTCCTGCTGATGGTTGCTCAGGCATTAATTTTGAAATACGTGTGTATAATTAAATTTTGATTCATGGATTTCAGATTGCATGTGGAGAATGATGCTGCTATTGAGCTCACTAATAAACTGGAGAGCCTTAACAGATCAGCATTCCCAGTTGCAGTGAGAACAGCTCTGAACTCAGCAGCGTTTGAT
>JAGLZG010000064.1 GCA_023131705.1 Nanobdellota archaeon | reverse complement strand
CTGGCTGCTGAATCGGCTGCTGAATCGGCTGCTTTTAATTCTTCATCTCCCAAATTCCCTGCTTCCCATTTCCTGATAGCTTCCAGAGCCTCTCTTGGTCTTCTATCTTCTGGATATTCCTTCTCAAAATTCTGGAGGATTGTTTCTGCAACGCCAACAAGGAGTAAGCAGTAATCTCTATAATCTTGAGTCCTTAATGCCCAGAAAGCATCCTGGACACCATTAATCTCAAGGATCTGAAGGATGGTAACTTCTGTTTGAGGCTCTGATGTTCCCAGTCCCTCACAGAGTTTTCTCCATCCATCAGTGCAGGGCTGGTATTTTTTGATTCTTTCCAGTGTTGTCTTCATGTCTTTCTCTCCTTCTGCTGTTTAAGTTTCTTTTGAGCATATTTGCTCACACCAGTTGATTCAAAGTTTCTGGATGCCATATCCTTATTCTTTAGCCTTCTCATGAACTTCTTCCAGGCTTTGTCCTCTGATCTCTTACTCATAATCATTGATGGAGTTTGTCATAATTATCCTTTCTGTTGTTGACATCTTGAGTATATACATGAACACAAAGAAACACAAGGGGAGGATGTATATTCATTAGGAATGTGTCTATATGGACTCATGTGGATATTACTCCTAGAGTCACCCCAATTGACTACACCTTCTTGAACATTTCTGGAGTCTTATTGTTTTCAATGTGACCCAACATCAAAGGAGAGATGATGAAGAAGAAATCCCAGGATAAGAAAAGAAAGGGAATCCTTCACAAATTCAGGAAAAATATTTCTGATGTGAAGAAGGAGAAAGAGTTTGATATTGTTCCCTGTCTTGTAGTTTACAATGATACTGAAAGACTGCAGATCTGGCTGGATGCTCATCCATTCTTTAAGAAGATTGTTGTGATTGATCAGGGATCAGATGATCAGCCTGGGGAACTCCTTATCAAAGAACAGGAGAAGACAGGAAGAGCAATCAGATTCTTGAGTCAGTTCAGATTTGAGAACTTTGGGGAACCGGATTTCAATCTCCTCATGAAGCTTACTGGGGAAGATGCTTGCTTCATTACAGCCCCAGATGAATTCATCTCAGAAAAGATATTCACAGAGATTACTTCCAGAGTAAGAAAGACTTTCAAAGAGTATGGGACAAGAGCCTTCCATATTGCCAGGAAGAACTTCATTGATGGAGTTTGTGTGAGTAATATGTTTGTTACTCCTGATGATGCTGATGGTAAGGACTGGCAACTGAGAATCTCCCTGGGAGAATCAATACACTTCCAGAATACTCCTCACACTCATGCAGAAGCTACAGCAGAAT
>JAGLZG010000063.1 GCA_023131705.1 Nanobdellota archaeon | reverse complement strand
AGAAATGCTATGAGAGGATTGACAGCTGATTGGAAAGAAGGTTCTGTTGCTGTAGGACAGGAATTCATTCCAATGATAGAAGAGCTTGTTCCTCTTCTGAGAGATGGACTGGGAGATGTTCTCCCTGAGATACAAGATCTTGCTTCTTCTCTTGCAGATGCTTTATCAAAGGATGGTGGAGATGCAATTGATACCATCAAGAATCTGCTTGTTTTCTTGCTTGCAATGGGTGAAGGAGTTGTTGATCTTTCCAGTGGTCTTCTGACAGGAATCAATGCTGTTACTGGCTTCCATAATTCTATTGATGGTATGGGTGATAGTGTTCATGCTGCTCTCAGCCCAGTTACATATCTTCTGGGAGCTGTTCTGGAATTCCCTCAAGCTTATGGGGAAGCACAATCTGCTCTGAATGATTGGGAAGAGGCTGAGAATAATGCAGCTGTCACACAGCAAGCAGCAACTATTACACAGGCTCTTTATACTGAAGCAATGGAAGGAACAGCTGAAGAAGCTGCTTATTTAATCCAGCAATATGAGCTTCTGGAGTCCCAGGGAGCTAATGTAGGAGATCTTCTTGATAATTTGAGAATAAGACATGAGGAATTGACTCATGAGATTGAGATAGGCTCTCTTGTTATTGGAGAGCTTTCTGCAAAGACTGCAGAATTATCAATTGAAGAGATTGATACAGCCAGATCATCTATAAAGTTAGCACTTGCTCAGATGGAAGTAGTAAGATCTATGGGGCTGGGGGGAGAAGCTACAAAGCAAAGGATTGCTGATCTTAGAGAATACAGAGATCAACTTGATATCCTTGCTGAAGACCTGGGAGCAGAAGGTGGAGGAGGAGCTGTAGGAGGAAGAAGAACTCCTGAAGGAAAGCCTATAGCTGGAGATAAAGAAAGATTTGATATAAAAGCAGAACTTGCATCAGCAAGAGAAACAGCAAACGCATTAGGAATGATAGCTGCTGAGAAAGCAGCTAATATCCTGCAACATGAAAGAGATCTTCAAATCGATCTTGAAGCTCTCAGAGAAAGCAAGACTGAAAGAATCCTGGAAATGGAAGAGGAAGAGTGGAATGCAAGAATTGCAATGGCTGAGAGTGCAGCAGTAACAATCTCTGATTTCATGATTGCAAATGCTAAATCATCCTTCTCTGAGATAGGAGAGAACTTTGCAAAGATGATAGAGAAGATGGCTCTGGAAGCTCTGGGATCTGGATTGATTGATCTCTTAACTTCATTCCTCCCTGGTGGTAAGATCATTGGACTTGCTGGGAAGATGCTGAAAGGGAAATAATGCTTTGGACATGGGATGGATCATCTTTCTATGGGACTGGGAGTTTCGCTCCTTCAATAAGTGGAGTTCTTCCCCAGAATGGGAATATCAAGAGAACTATCACCGGAAGAGGAGAGTTGATCCTTGCCTGGACAAAGACAGAACTCACATTCTCCTGGGTTGATGCTCCAGAAGAGATAAAGACAAAGCTGAAAGCAATGTCTGCATATAATGATACAATTACTTTCACAGATTCTATTGTGGGGAGTTATTATTTCATGTTGACTGATGATGCTCTCAGAATTGGGGAAGCTGTGGATGGTCTTATATCAGCTTCTGCTGTGTTTAGAGAAAGGTGATATGATGGTTGCAACATGGGCTGGATCAACATATACAATTCAAGAGAGAGACTATCCTGATTCTCCAATTGCAGCAGCTGAGATTGATGGTGGAGATTATCTCAGGACAGATGCAGGAGTTCTTTATAATCCTGTCATATTCAGCTTTGATAAATTCTCATTTATTTTCACAAATATCACTCTTTCTATTTTAGATAAGTTCAAGGATGAGATATTTCTTGAAGAAACTGGATTTGAGCTTGCAGATCCTGTCTGGGGAACAGTCAATGTTATTCCTGTTCCTGGAAGCTTCTCTTTTGCATATTCAACAAAGAACAATCATTCATTCAGCTTCTCTGTTGAAGAAAGAGGATATTGATGTCATACACTAGAGACTGGATAACAGCATCATATTTGGATCCCTGGAAGAACAGCCTGGGGAATGACTGGCTTCTGGATTCTGGGCTGAAGTTCAATGATGAAAAGACTTTCATTTATAAGAGCATGGGAGTAACAGTAGGAAACATCAATTCTATAGGATCCTGCATCTTCCATGTGGATGAATTAGCAGGAGTTCAATCCACTTTGGGATATTGCCCAATGGATAATGGATCAAATGAGTATCTGATGGCAAGACTTTCTTCTGAGACTGATGGGACAAATTTGAATCTGGGATTCACCTGGAGGAAGGTTAATGGCATTACCGGTCAAGAGAGCTCTGTAGGAGCCACGGGATCTAATATCTATGGTTTAGTATCTGATTCTAATGGAACTCTCACTACACAGTATATCTCTCCCACTGGTACAGAAATTTATGGAACATGGCAACTCTCTTGTTCCTATGATGGTTCCAGCCTGGGAAGTGTGGATGTTTCTGGATCTGACTGGACACCTGTTACTGGTAGCTATTATCTCAATGGGCATTATGGATATAACTCAAATCCATCAATAATCCCTCTTGTTTTATACACAGGATCTTATGCTTATGACTGGACTGCTTCTGGGCTGGAGAAATACTTCTGGTATGATGGGCATTACAGCAATGGAAGCCAGACCGGAGAATACAATCTCACAACAGCTCTGATCTCTATCTCTCCAATTCAGCAATATCTATATCT
>JAGLZG010000062.1 GCA_023131705.1 Nanobdellota archaeon | reverse complement strand
GGCATAAACTGGAAAGTAAATAAAGATAGTGTATCAATATTATTAACATATAAGTCTATTTCTGCAAATGTTGAGAATAACTCTCCTGCTTCTTTTTGTATCTTTTCCTCTGTTTTTCCTAATTTTTCATTTTTTAGGCTTTTTGTTTTTGCAATATCTGTTTTTTCAACATTTACTCCATCCATCTCCTTTATTTTCTCTATAACGAGTTTTATTGCTTTTTCTACATGCTCTTTAGGTTTTCCAACTATATCTATTATTGCCCTGCATAGTATGTTTTTTTCTGCCATGATAGAATAATAATCAGATATGATTTAAAAGGTTTTTCTTTTAGAATGTGCTTATTTTTTAGAAACCTTCTTTTTTACCTTCATCGTATGCTTAAATTTGTTACTAACGCATTCTACTTCAGAAATTTCGTACTTTTCCGGATGTTTTGTCCCATATGCTTTCCAGCGTTTACCACTTTGTGACATAATACTGGAGAATAATGATTAGTTTAAAAAGCTGTTGTTTTTTTGAGTTTTTGCTGGTAAGTGGAGACAATAGTATCTCTTTCTTTTGCGCGTAATATAATTTTGTGTTGGTGTTGTAAAGTTTAAAGGATGTGCCTGATTAAATGGTGTTCCTATTTTACAATAGCTACATCCGTAAGATTTATAAACCAACTAAATCTTCCTTTTAAATATTTATGAATGGCGTGTACTAAAATGAATAAGAATATCACAGTAATACAGGGTGATGGAATTGGTCCTGAAATAACAGATGAAGCTATTAAAGCCTTAAATGCTGTTTCTGAAGTAAGAGGTCATAAATTTGATTATAAGTTCGCTGATATGGGTGGAGTTGCATACGACAAAGCAACTGCTAATATGTCAGAAGAAGAGAAAAAAGGCATAGATAAGTGGGATGATGATGCTAAAAGAAGCTTAACTTTACCACAAGAAACATTAGATGCTATGGATCATGCCCGTGATAGTGGAGGAGCAGTTTTATTTGGGTCTGTTGGAAGATCTGATTTACCTAAAAGAACTGCTGAACTTGCTCTTCTTGGGATGAGAAAAAGATATGGTGTTGTTAATAACAGACCATTTATTATTGATCCAATATTAGCTCATAATTCAATATTGTTCAGAGATCCTGTAGAAGTTGAAGGTTTTGAAATAATGAGTCCTGAAGAATCTCTATTTAATGGGGGTACTGAACAAGGAGACAATTATCATTCTACAAGGAAACAATTTACTAGAGTAGGATTGGAAAAAACAGTAAAAAATGCTTTTGAAAAAGCTAAAGAGACAGGAAAACAAGTTTTATGTGCTTCAAAATATAATGTCCTTGTTTCTGAAAAAATGCTTAGTGATACTTTTGAAAGATTTGCTCAAGAGTATAAAGGGCAAGTACAATTAAACAAATGGTCTCAAAATGGTCAATTAATTATAGATAATGCAGGGATGCAGATTGCAGCTAATCCTCAAAGGTATGCTAATACAATAGTTATTGTTGATGCCATGTTTGGAGATTTCTTACAAACAATTGTTGATGTTGTTAGTGGAAGTAAATCTGTGAATAGAGAAGCTCTTCAAGAGATAAAAGAAAATGGAATCAATAGGACATTTATCAGAGAACTTTGTGGGGGATTATATTTTGGTGAGAGACATAGTGGAAAAGAGTTTGCTTATGATACTTTATCTTATGATAAAACAACAATCAATGATCTTGCTTCGGTTGCTCACAGTGTTAATTCACGATTAGGTTTAGAAACAATTGACTCTTTAGAGATTGATGGTGTGCCTACTTTTGGTTATTGGGCAAACGTATTAGATCAACATGCTGCTGAAAATGGATATGAAGTAAGACATATGAATGTTAGGCAAAGTGTTGAAAGGTTATTAACAAATCCTGCTTCACTTGGAACAGTAATTGCAAGTAATATGATGGGAGATATTTATACAGATTTAGCAGCTGTTGTTGTTGGAAAATCATTGGGCATAATGCCTTCCTCTGCTGTTAATGCTGAAGGTTTTGGAATTTATGAGCAGATTGCAGGAAGTGCCCCTGATATTGCTGGGAAAGGTATTGCAAACCCAATTGCAGAAATAAGAAGTGCTGCAATGATGCTTGAAGATTGGGGGGACAAAGAAGGAGCTCAAATGGTTTATACTGCAATAGATAAGGCTTTAAAAACAGCAAGAACACAGGATATAATTGAACCAGGATATAAACAAGTTTCAACCAAAGAGATGGGAGATTTAATTGTTCAATATATCAAAGAGGCTGCATAAAAATGTCAGGACAAAATATAGTTGAGAAAATAATAGGAAGACATTTAATAAAAGGGAAAGCAGAGCCAGGAGAAGAAGCAGTAATCAGTGTTGATGTTCTTCTAACACACGATGTTTGTGGACCACCTGCAATAGGATTTTTCAAAAAAGAATTTGGAGAAAATGCAAAAGTCTTTGATAAAGAGAAAGTAGTTATAATTCCAGACCATTATATATTTACAAAAGATGAAAAGTCTGCAAGAAATGTGGATGTATTAAGAGAGTTTGTAAAAGAGCAAGGAATAGTTCATTTCTATGACAAAGATTCTCCAAATTATGCAGGAGTATGTCATGTTGCTTTACCTGAAAAAGGGCACGTGTTGCCGGGCAGTGTAATAATTGGCACTGATTCACACACATGTTCCCATGGAGCTTTAGGAACATTTTCAATGGGGGTTGGAAACACAACAGGGGCTTATGTTATGGGTGCAGGACATATAATAATAAACACCCCAGAATCAATAAAATTTAGATTTGATAAAGAATTCCCAGAATATGTTATGGGAAAGGATGTAATCTTACAGGTAATAGGGGATATAGGAACTGGTGGTGCTGACTTTAAAAACATGGAATTCTGTGGGGAGGCTATATCAAGATTAAGCCTTGAAGGAAGAGTGAGCACCTGCAATATGGCAATAGAAGCAGGAGGAAATGGAATAATTGCTCCAGATGAAAAAACAAAGGAGTATTTATTAACCAGAACTAAATTATCTAAGTCAGAACTTGATGCAAAAATAGAATATTTATTTAGCGATCCTGATGCAAAATATCTTTCAGAACATATTTATGATGCATCTAAATTAGAACCAGTTGCAGCACAGCCACATTCTCCTGGAAATGTTGACAAAGTAAGAAATATTAATGCAAAGCTTGATAGTGTATACATAGGAAGTTGTACTGGGGGAAAGAAAGAAGATTTTCTTGCGGCAGCGAAGATATTACATTCAGCAGGAAAAGAAGTAGCAATTCCATTATACGTAGTTCCTGCAACAAGAGAGGTTGTAACATTTATGGAAACACAAACTCTTGATGGAAAATCTCTAAAGACAATATTTGAAGATGCAGGAGCTAATATGGACAGTTTCTATGAACCTTCCTGCGCAGCATGTCTTGGAGGACCTATTGATACTTATGGCAGAATCAATGATGAACCAAGTCATGTAAGAGCATCAACAACAAACAGGAACTTTGAAAAAAGAATGGGTAGTGGAAATATTTATTTAGTATCTCCATTAACTGCAGCAGCATCTGCACTGACAGGAAAACTAACAGATCCCAGGGGGTTTATGAGGTAAAAATGGCACAAAACACAATTAAAGGAACAGCGTATGTATTAGGAGATAAAATTAATACTGATTATATTATTCCAGCAGATAGGCTAACATGGGATCCTTCAATACCTGAAGAAAGATTGAAGATAGGAAGTTATGCATTGGAAGGATTACCTGATGAAATTAAGAAAAAGCAGCCTTTTATAACAGATGGAGAAAGAGCCGCAATAGCAGATGGAACAGCAAAAGCAAAGTACAACATCCTAATTGGTGGGAAAGGTTTTGGATGCGGCAGTTCAAGAGAACATGCGGCAAATGCATTAGGCGCAGCAGGTATTGAAATAGTAGTTGCAAAAGGTTATGCCAGAATATTCTTTGAGAATTGCGTTGCAACAGGGGAACTTTTACCAGCAACTTCACGTGAAGATATTACAGACAAATTTGAAACAGGAGATAATGTTGAAGTAGATTTGGATAATCTAAAAGTATACAACAGGACAAAAGGCGGAGAATTTGAAATAGAGCCATTAGGTTATATATTACCTATGGTTAAAGCTGGAGGTCTTTTTGCTTATGCAAGACAGAAAGGACTTATAGGTCCAAGACCAAAGGAATAAACTATATTCTACAACAGAGTGAAGCAAGTATTAGAGAAGTTTAAGTATTTGTTATCTTACCTTCTCCAGATAAACACTATAGATATTAATGTCGTTAATGTTATTATAAAATAAGGTATCAGTTTCTTTATCTTTTCATTGTTTGACTCATAGACAACTTTATAGTCATCTGGCTTTTCATTACAGAGTAATTTGTTAAAGATATTGTATTCATTGTAAGCTGTTTTTTTCTTTTTACTTGTTTTTGATGTGTTTTTAGAAGATGATGATTGTGTGTTTTTGCAGAAGCTTGTTTTTGTTCCTTCTATCTTTATTTCTTCTGAGTATGATTCACCAAGGCCTTCTATCTTAATTTCATAAGTTCCGTCTTTATAATAATTGTTACAGTTAGGCTTTAGCTGTATTGGGATGGTAAGTTTGTAGTCAGTGTATTTGTTCTTTAGGCTTATCTTTGTTTTTTCGCTTGGATATTTATTGTCTTTATAGACAAATGCAGAAACTGAATATTTGGCTGTTGAGCCTTTGTGTATCTCAACATCTACTTTTATTACATCTCCAAAACTTACTTTTTCTTTGTTTATTTTTTTAATCTCTATTTTTGAATCTTCACCTGAAGATGGAGAAGTTGTTTCTGAATTATTATTTGTAACAATAAACATCTTTTCAGCAGAATTGTCTGAAAGGTTGGTATCGTTGCAGAAAGGATAGACAACTGCTTTAATAAATAAAACCCTGTCCTGCTCGTCAATATCTGTTTTCCATGATTTTTGATTTGTGTTTGTTGTGTTGTATTTGTTTTTATAGATATTACCAAATAAATCTTCTATCCAGTATTCTATTTTAAACGGGAGGGATTCATTATTCAATTGGTTTTTGAATTTAATGGATTGTCCTTTTTCATAGACAAGAATGTTATTTGTTGTTATGTTTATTGTTATATTGCAGGGAATAGCTGATGTATCTATAACTGTTATAGTTTTACATGCAAAATCATCGAGTGTGTTCTGATCATCAATTGTTGAACTAATAATCCAACCACATATCTCATATGTTCCAGCTGATGTTGGGGTGAATGTTCCTGTATTTGCTGTTTTGGATTTTTTTAGACTTATGTTAACAGTATCTCTCTTAATATCTGATATATTATAGCCAATAATTGCATTTACATAATCTGTTTGACCAGAAACATAATCAAGATTTTCAATTTTAAATAAAGAGGTATATGTTATGCCAACATAAGTTGTATTATCAATATAAACAGTCAACTTTAAACCTTTATTTTGTGTTTTTTCCTGGGTGGATGCATTATTTTGCATTCCAGGACTTCCCCCAATTGTAGAACTTTCATACCAACTTCCGTTGTAAAGTACTAAAGTTTTTCCATTACCATCTGCTCCCCAATCTTCACTATAATTAACTAAATCAGTATAAATTCTATTTGTTAAATTTATTATTTTTCCACTATTAGATAATCCTGTTCCAAAATTTCCATCTACTGCTGTATAATTTCCATCTGTAGCATTCCAAACACCATCATTATTACCATAATAAGCTTCAAAATTTTCATCGCCTATGTTTAAATTTCTGGCTATAACAACATATCCATAAGCGTTTATTGTTACATTATCAAAATCATTTTCTTCGAGTTTCCAAGTATTCAAATTTACAGCACTTGACCCATTATTATATAATTCAACCCATTCTAAATTAGAATCACTACCTTGACTAGTGGCAGGATTATACATTATCTCATTTATAATAACATCTGCAAAGACATTTTCAGAAAAACAAATAATAAAGATAAATAAAAAGATTATATAACCTTTATTCCCACACGCCGTTAATCTCCTGTTTGCAGAATTTGCATTTGCCATTAATTATGTTACTTTCAGTTATATTATAAAAGTTTCTCTGGATTAATAGTTTTTTGCATTTTGGACAATTAGTGTTACTATCCATTCCAGCTATGTTACCAACATAAACATACTTTATTCCTTTTTTTAGCGCTATGTCTCCTGCATTTATGAGTATTTTTGGCTGAGTTGGCATTATGCCTGTTAATTTATAGCAGGGATAGAATGCAGTAAAATGCAGAGGAACCTCTTTGCCAATATTTTTTACAATCCATTCGCACATATCATTTATCATTTTAGGATTATCATTCAGTGTTGGTATTACCAGGTTGGTTATTTCCAGATGAACCTTGTTTTTATGCAGTGTTTTTATTGTCTCCAGAACCGGCCCTGGTTTTGCATCGCAGATGTTTTTATAAAAATCATTATCAAATGCCTTTAGGTCAATGTTTGCAGCATCCAGGTAAGGAATTAATTCTTTTAGAGGCTCCTGGTTGATAAAGCCATTGCTTACAATAATATTTTTCAGTCCTTTTTTCCTGGCTAGTTTTGCCGTGTCAAGAACATATTCATAGAATATTATTGGCTCATTGTA
>JAGLZG010000061.1 GCA_023131705.1 Nanobdellota archaeon | reverse complement strand
TTCCTATTTCAACATCCCTGTGCTGCGTTCTTGACACTGCAAATGCAACAGCCCTGCTAAGGCAGTCATTAACCCTCCTGCCAAATAATGTATGAAAAATATAATAGATTTGTTTTTCATCATTATACTGCTCAACAACAATCTTTTTGTCAGATGGTATTTGCGAAAAATTAAACTGCTCATAGAAATATTCATATACTGCATTTGCCCCGTTTTTATCGACATATAAATAATCATTGATAAAATTCATTATCTCTTTCTTGGTTTTTTTCTTCGTAAACTTTTCATCCATCAATCTTCTTAGTTTTCCTATTGCCAGGCTTAAATCAAAGCTTAATGGCAGCATCTCAGAAAACCATGAAGGGACTGTTGGGGGCCTGCTTACAGATGAGCTAACCTGGGCAACCATCCCCCTTGAAAACCTGAATTGATAGACATTCCCGCCTAAAACAAATATATCCCCTGGCTTTAGTTTTTCAAGGAAGCCTTCTTCTATTGTTCCTACAACCTGTGTTCCAACTTTAACTAACACAGATGTTTCATCAGGTATGGTTCCTATGTTTGTCATGTAGATTACCCTCCCCATCCTTCCTTTTCTTCCCATTTTTCCGTTTTTTCTCCATATCTTTGCATAGATATACCTGTCTTCTAAATCAGTAAATTCTCCTGCAAGATAGCTTAGGATTTCATTGAAATCTTTTTTAGTCAGATCTTTATAGCAGTAACTTTTTTTAACAAGATTGAAAAGCTCTTTTTCTTCCCAGGTTTGTTCCAGAGACATCCCATATATCTGTTGTGCAAGGACATCCAGGCAGTTTTGGGGGATATGTATTCTGTCTATTTTCCTTTCAATGCCTTCTTTCAGCAGAACAACGCATTCTATTAAATCATCCCTGTCTAAAACAATTATCCTTCCTTTTGTCTTTTCATGAAGCTTATGGCCTGATCTTCCAATCCTCTGTAAAGCACGTGCAACTGATTTTGGAGAACCAAGGCAAACAACCAAATCAATATAACCAATATCTATTCCAAGTTCCAGACTGGTAGAGCAGACAACGCATTTTAGTTTTCCTTCCCTTAATCTGTCTTCAATATCCCTCCTGTGCTGTTTAGACAGGCTTCCATGGTGTGCTCCTATATTATTTATGTAGTTTTTAGGAAATTTCTCTTTTAGATGGTGAACAACACGCTCTGTTGCTGACCTTGTGTTTGTGAATATAAGTGTTGTTTTATGGCCCTGTATCAGTTTGTCAATCAACTCATACATCTTATGATGCATTTCTTCAAAGCTTATGTTTATCAGGTCAGGAACAGGGCTTAATACCTTTAGGTCCATTTCTTTAATGAATTGTACGTCAATTATTTTACATGGCCTTTCCTGTCCGACTAGGAAATTAGCAATATCTTCCAGTGGAGCTACTGTTGCAGACAGCCCAACCCTGCACAGATGTGATGACAGATTTTCCAGCCTTTCCAAACTTAAGCTGAGATGAACTCCTCTTTTGTTTTCTGCCAGAGCATGAATTTCATCAACAATGCACCACTCAACATCTTTAAGGTGCTCTACAAATTTAATTGAGGATAAGATTATTGCCAGACTTTCAGGGGTTGTTATCAGGATATGAGGCGGATGCTTTAGCATCTTTTGTTTTTCAGAAGGGGTTGTATCGCCTGTTCTTACTCCCACCCTTATACCTAGTTTTTTTCCTGCAATTGCCTCTATCTCTGTTAAAGGTTCTATCAGATTTTTAAAGATATCATAATTTAATGCTTTTAACGGGCTTATATACACGCAGTAAATCTTATCCTTCAGAATCCCTTTTTCAGCGCTGTCAACCAATTCATTGAGTATTGATAAAAAACCAGTCAGCGTTTTGGTGGATCCTGTCGGGGCAGAAACCAGTATGTTCTGCCTTGAATGTATTTCAGCAACACCATGAAGCTGCGGGAGTGAGAACTCTTTAAATTTGCTAAAAAACCATTTCTTTACAGTGGGATTCAGTATCTGTAAAAGTTCCTGTTTTGTGTTTGGATTTTTTTTGAACTCTATCATAAAAAAAGGTAATAGAACTAGGTTTAAAAAGATAACTTTATTTTTTAGCTCTCTTTTTCTTTTCTTTCTTCATCCTTTTCCTTTGCCACTTCCATCTCATCTGGCCTTTCTTTTTCCATCTGCGTGAGCTTCTTTTCATAGGAATATGAGAAAATAAGGTCATTTAAAAAGGTTTTGTTTTAGAGGAGGTATATTTCTAACATTTTAAAAAGGGAATATTTATAAATATGCATATATGTTTATTATTATGATTATGGAATCAAAAAATGTTATTTTAAAGGTTTTTACTGGAACATTGTTGAAAAGTGTAAAATAAAAGAGGGCATATAAATGGTTGATTATTATAATTTAAGCATATCCGAAACAATCAAATCATTAAAAAGTTCTGAAAAAGGCTTGACTAAGAAAGAAGCCAAAAGAAGGTTAGAGGAATTTGGCTATAATGAATTGCAGAAGGAAAAAAAACTTACCATACTTACTATCTTCTTAAGTCAATTTAAGAACACCCTTATTTTATTGCTTATCTTTGCAGGATTTTTATCTTTGTTTTTAGGAGAAATAATTGAATCAATAGCTATATTTGGAATAGTGCTTTTAAACGCTATACTTGGTTTTATTCAGGAATTTAAGGCTGAAAAAGCAATTGAAGCATTAGAAAAGATATCTGCTCCGACAGCAAAGGTTCTGCGTGATGGAAAAGAACAAAAAATCCCTGCAAGAGATGTTGTTCCCGGAGATATTCTTTTACTCGAAGCAGGAGATATTGTTCCGGCAGATTCAAGATTGTTAGAAGTTTCAAGCTTGCAGATAGATGAAGCATCCCTGACTGGAGAGTCTGTTCCATCAAAAAAAGTTACTGAGCCGTTCAGATTAGGCATCTCTATATCAGACCAGGAGAATATGGCTTTTATGGGAACAGCAGTAACATACGGAAAAGGAAAAAGTGTTGTTACCAATACTGGCATGATAACAGAGTTTGGAAAGATTGCTGTTTCATTGCAGACAACAAAAGAAGTCCAGACACCGTTGCAGATAAAGTTTACAAGGTTAGCAAAGCAGATTGGGATTGTAGCGGTTATTTTAATTATTACTGTATTAGTTTCAGGAACATTACAGGGAACCCTGACTTTTGGCAAAATGCTCATATTTGCTTTGGCTTTAACTGTTTCTACTATTCCAAATTCACTTCCGATTATTGTAACTGTTGGTTTGTCTATGGGAACAAAAAGGCTGGCAAAAAAGAATATGCTGATTAAGAAGCTTCCTGCAGCAGAAAGTTTAGGTGCTGCTACTATAATTTGTTCTGACAAAACAGGAACAATCACAAAAAATCAGATGACAATAACAGAAATTTTCTATGATAACAAGATAATCAAAGTAAGCGGTGCAGGTTATGAGCCAAAAGGAAATTTTTATGCAGATAATAAGCAGATTGATCCAAAACAGATGGAATTATTCTTTCGAATAGGCTATTTATGCAATAATGCAAAATTAAACAAGAAAAATAATGAATTTGAAATTCTTGGAGACCCAACTGAAGGTTCTTTAATAGTTCTTGGAAAAAAAGGAAAACTTGAAGATAAAGATTTGCAAAGAAATTTCTCTTTAATCAAAGAATTGCCCTTTGACTCAGACAGGAAAAGGATGTCAGTCATATTTAAAAATAAAATAAATAAAAAAACAGAAGCTTATGTTAAAGGAGCTCCTGCTCTTCTTTTAAAGGTGTGCGATAGAATCCTTGAAAATGGCAGAGTAAGAAAACTCACTAAAAAAGACAGAAAAAAAATCCTCACGATGAATGATTCTTTTGCTGGGAAAGCTTTAAGATTGCTTGCTCTTGCATATAAAGAAATTCCTGATTCTAAAAAGTATAGCATAGACTGTGTTGAGAAAAATTTGGTATTTGTTGGGCTTGTTGGTATGATTGACCCGCCAAGAGATGAAGTTAAACAAGCTGTTGAACAATGCCGGGAAGCAGGAATAAAAGTTATGATAATAACAGGAGACCACGCCATAACAACTAAAGCTGTAGCTCAGCAAATTGGGTTATTCAGGGAAGGGGATATTATATTAACAGGGGATGATGTTGAAAAGATGAGTGATGCTGAACTCGAGAAAAAGATAGAGAAAGTTATAATTATCGCCAGGGCTTTGCCTATCCAAAAATTAAGAATTGTTGATGCCCTGCAAAAAAAAGGCCACATTGTAGCAATGACTGGTGATGGTGTAAATGATGCTCCTGCCCTGAAAAAAGCAGATATTGGCATAGCGATGGGCATTACAGGGACAGATGTCGCTAAAGAAGTTTCAAAAGCAACTTTAACAGATGATAATTTTGCTACGATAGTAAACGCAATCGAAGAAGGCAGAAACATCTATAATAAGATGATTAAATCAGCAAAGTATCTTTTATCCTGTAATGCTGGAGAAATAACTGCAGTATTCATTGCAATAATGCTTAAATTTCCCCTTCCATTGCTCCCTCTTCAAATTTTATTGATGAACCTGCTGACAGATGATTTCCCTGCATTAGGTTTAGGGTTTGAATCAAATGAGGAAGGGATTATGAATCATCCTCCAAGAAATCCAAAAGAGAATCCTGTTTCATGGAAAATATTCCTATCGATTGTTATCTTTGGATTGATAATGGGATTAGGAACATTATTTATTTTTATGCAATACAAAGAAATTAATTTAAGCAAAGCTCAAACAGTAGCATTCACAACTCTTGTTATGTTCCAGATGTTTGCTGTTATGAGCAGCAGAACATTACACCATTCTCTCAAACATCTGAATCCATTTTCAAATAAGTGGTTGTTTGGAGCTGTTTGCTTATCGCTGATTATACAGTTAGCAGTAGTTTATTGGTCACCATTACAGGCCATTTTTGGAACTGTTTCATTATTAGCAATAGACTGGCTTAAAATCATAGGAATCTCAAGCTTAGGCTTTATAATGATGGGGATAAGCAAGTTTTATATGGGTAAGAATAATAGAATTCGAATTCCATAAAAAGGGTAGAAATAAATTATAAATCAATAGAGTAATAAAAAATCAGTATTTTTTTTCAATCATAAAGAATATAAAATTGAATATGGCTTTTACAATTTTTTCAAACTCATTGCAAAGAGTTTGTTGCTCTTCTATTTTATGTCCTCCAAAATTTCTGAGACAGTATGTTAATGCAATACTATACTCTATAGGGGAGGGAGACGAAATAAAAGAATGATGGGTATAAGAATTATTCACCAATGCTTGAATGGTATTCTGAAAGTTGTTTTTAATTTCTGCATTTAAAAATCCAAGATTATTTTGACGTAAATTTAGACTAACTAGATTGTCATTACAGAAGTAGTCAATATAATGGATAAAATCTGATTTATTATTATAATTATGTTTGATTAGGGATTCTACGTATATTTTTTTTAAGAGTACTTCACAAAGCTTACATAACTCAAAAATAATAGTGGTTTCAATAAATGAAGCTAATTTATTTTTTCTTATTCTTTCATCTATTCTATTAATTATTTTTTCCAATTTATATATACAGTAAACAAAGAAAAACGATTCTTCTTTATGTTCTGCTTTTTTAAGTAAACTAGTCCTTAAATTAGTTATGTCAAACGTACTTGAAGTTGTAGCACAATAATTAGATATATACTCATTTAAGAAGTTTACAGTTTCCACAACTTTTGCTCTAAAGAATTGATATGGATTTTCTTCATCTAATAAAATAAAACTTTTTGATGGAGTAGTATTTCTTCCTAAGTTTCCATCTTCATTCGATGCTTGATGCATTAATAAAAGACCCTTATCTATTTCCCCTTTAAGAATGCAAATCATACCATAAAAGTAATATAGAGTTCCTTTGTGAACTCTATTGGGTGAATTAGTTTTTTCCCATTCATAAACTAGTGAAAGTATTTTTTCAAATACAATATCACATAATTGAAAAGGTCTGATTATATAATTATTTTCTAACCAAAATACATTAAATTTCTGAAAAAGTTTGTCATGTTCCGAATAATGGTCTTGAAAATGAGCATCCAAATATTCAAAAAGCGATTTCTTAAAAGAAGCATCAAGAATAAATTTACCTTGTTGAAAAAACAGATATGCTTTTTCAAATTCAAGATTCAATGCTTCTAATGTTTTATCGCTCATTTTATCTCTTCAGAAATCAAATCAACCAATTTTTTTATAAAATCATTGAAATTATCTTGCACCAAGATATCTAATTCTTCTGGTTTATAAAAGTCATTGGGTTTAGAATTAATTTTATCCTTTAATTCCTTTTCATCAATCATAAGTTCATCCTTCAATTCTTTGAATACTAACATTTTTACCGTTGAAATCATCAATGCTTCATCAGTCAAACTTTTTATTTCATTAAAATTTAGTTCCATATTATCACCTAACCATATTAATTCTATTCTTTAGACAATTGCTTAATGATGCATCATAAAAATTTTTGAAATCATCGCTATATGATTCATCCAGATTAAGAGATTCTGTAATATCCTTAAATATATCTTTTTGTTCCAAATACTTTGAAGATGTTTCTACAATATTAGGGATTACTGCATTTCCTATGGTTTGAGAGACATAATTTACAACATGGTTATATGCAAGCCTTGTAGCAGTTTTAACTGTTTCATTTAAAGCATTACAAAGTGAATAAGAACCTGTATCGGTTGTTAAGTTATAGCTATCCCTGATTGTATCGAGATTAGAAAGTATTTGATAACCTGCCTCTAATGGAAGAGCTATATGTGGAAATGCTGATTGTAAAGCTGTTTTTAAGGGTGATAGCTTTATTGTAGTTTTCGAAATTTTATCTATGTAATGCTCACTCGTATCTTTCTTAATATGTGTTTTAGAGGGTTCAAAAAATTTTGATCCTTTAAATGTACTTGATCTTACTTCATTTCTTGTTCTATCAAAAATATTAGTTCTATAATCTTGAATGAAAGGGTTTTTATTACTATAATCATTTTTATGTATAACACTAGAACTCTTATGAATCCCTATTCGTTGTTCGACGATTTGGTATACTTTTGCATTTCTTCTCAGTCTCCACAAAGTAATTCTTCCATCTTTTCTGGACCAAATTTTTTTTACATATCTCCTTTCATGCAATCTGTTTAATGCACCTCTTACACTATCAGGATTAATCTGTACAGACCTAGCAATTGTTTTTACAGGATAAATAAGTCCGTTACGATTATTATACAGAAATTTTAAAACAGATGTTTCTACATCACCAGCATATTTGATACCAAATTCCTTTATTTTTTTTATATGATATCTCATTTACATCATCGCTTATTAGTTTTCTCATCCCCTATAATATAATAATCTCCCAACTGTATAAATTTTTCGTTTTTAAGGTGTTAGGTTTTCTCGCCCTTCTACTTTTTAGCCCCAAAAAAGATTATTGAAACTAACACAATCAACCATCTTCCTTAACACATCAAAAATGCCACAAAACCCTCTTTAGTACGTGGTTTTTGACGAGACAAAACCTCTGAAAACAGCCACTACAAGCCTTCTATCCCTTGTTTTCAACCAAAAGGTTTATAAAGAATAAGCCACACTTTCTTAAGTATAGATGTCTAAGATTTAAGAAATTTTTACATCAAAAAAATTGAGAGATTAGTTAAAAAACCAATGACACCAGAAGAAAAAGCTAAATCAAAGGAATCATATAAAGCAGAGTCTATCCATGTATTAGGCGGCTTAGAAGCGGTTAGAAAACGTCCCGCGATGTATATAGGCGATACCAGCTTAAGGGGATTCCATCACCTTGTTTATGAAGTTGTTGACAACTCAATAGATGAGGCTCTGGCTGGTTTTTGCACTGAGATAAATGTTATTATTCATAAGGATAATAGTTTAACTGTTATTGATAATGGAAGAGGCATCCCTGTTGACATGCATCCCAAGTTTAACAAACCTGCTTTAGAGATTGTTATGACAAAGCTTCATGCAGG
>JAGLZG010000060.1 GCA_023131705.1 Nanobdellota archaeon | reverse complement strand
ATTTAAGATTATTTCCTAAAAAAGAGGACATAAATTTATATAGTTGGTAATTTTAAGATTTATTTAAGGTGGGGTTAGGTAATAATTATGAAAACTGTATTGATTGCTACTGAAAAACCTTTTAGTTCAGAAAGCAGGGATGCTGCTATCAAGATAATAAAAGATGGCGGACTGAATGCTAAGGTTCTTGAAGGATATAAAAACAAAGATGATTTATTATATGCATTAAATGATGTAGAAGGTGTTATTGTAAGAAGTGATGATTTCAAAGGTGAAGAAGTTATTGATGCTGGCAACAAATTAGAACTAATTGTAAGAGCTGGGGCGGGTTTAGATGATATTAATGATAATTACGCTGAACAAAAAGGCATTGTCGTTGAAAATACACCTGGACAAAATTCAGATGCTGTTGCAGAACTTGCTATCCAAATGATGCTTAGAGCAATAAGGCCTTTGAATGGTAAACCTGGCAGAGAGCTCAAAGAAAAAAAATTGGCAATTCATGGTTTTGGCGAGATAGGAAAAAGAGTTACAAAAATAGCAAAAGCATTTGGTATGAACATAAAAGTATATGATAAATTTTTAGATAAAGGAAAAGCAAAAGAGTATGGGGTAGAGATTGCTGATTCTGTGGAAGACTTGTATAAAAGGGCTGATTTTGTAAGCATACATATACCTAAAACAAAAGAGACTGTAGGAAGCATAAATTATGACTTGATGAAATTAATGCCTGATAATAGTGTTTTGGTTAATACTGCAAGAGCAAAAGTCATTGATGAAGGAGGATTGCTTAGGATACTTGGAGAGAAAGCAGGATTTAAGTATGCGACTGATGTCGCACCCAGTATTGAAACAATAGAGACTATTGATGATAAATTTAAGGATAGGTTTATAACAACTCCAAAAAAACAAGGGGCTCAAACAAAAGAGGCTAATTACAACGCTGCAACTGCTGCTGCTAAATTATGTGTTGAATTTTTTGTTAATGGAGCCACACCTTATGCTGTAAATAATCCTCTGCCTTCTGAAATGAGAGAGCACATCACGCTTGCTCAGTATTTGGGTAGATTTAATAGGGCTTTTATTGAAAAACCAAACAAAATGCAGGCTATCTTTTATGGAGAACTGGATAAATATAGGGAACAATTAATCAAATATGTTCTTAAAGGATTGTTCCAGGATGAGCTTGGTAAAGATTTAACACCAAGCGAAGCATTAGAAGCTGCTAAAGATAGGGGTATTGAATTAATTTATCGTGAACCAGATAATTCAAGGGGGCATGGAAGGTCAATAACCATTGATTATTTTACAGAAAAAGGCGAAAGGCATAATATGAGGGGGAGGGTTGATGAAAATGAATTGCAGATTAACAGGGTTGGAGATTTTAAGATAGGTGTTCCTCTTAATAAAGGCATATATGTTTTAGCACAATATGATGAAAAAACAGGAATGGCTGATAAGATTGGTGATGCCTTAAGCAGCAAAGGGTATAATAAGATTGATGGTGGTTTTAGACAAGATGCTTCTGGGAAAAAGGCGCTGGTATTTTATAGGGTTGCAGAGAATGGCAATGGGTTGAACAAACTAAAAGATATTGTAGAGAATAATATCAAAAAAATACCTGAAGTATACAATGCAGTAATTGCTGATATGAGATGATTATCTCTTTTTAAATTTAGAACTAATCTTTTTATTTTTGGTTAGGTTTTAAAACATTTTATTCCACCAATCTATGATTGGTGGTTGAACATGGGATAAAATGTGCTCAAGAGCGAACCGACCGAACCCATAAGGCGAGTATGCCATCGGTTTCTAACCGATGGTGTCGGTGAGCTGTTGACAAACCAAAAGAAATAACAGAAAAAAAAACATCATTTATTCTGCTTTTTCTCTTTATATAAATTCTGAAACAAAACATTTTTATAATAAACTACTTCTCTAAAACTTAATGTAGAGGTGTGTTAAAATTGCCTTTGGCAAATTAATGACATCACACCACTATGTTTGCGGAGATGCCGGAGTGGCCAAACGGGATAG
>JAGLZG010000006.1 GCA_023131705.1 Nanobdellota archaeon | reverse complement strand
AAACAGTCCAGGCAGTTGAAAAGCTCGGGGATTTAATTAAATCACAGACAAATATAAAAGAGATAAAACTGCAGGAAACAATGCTTGGAATTAAGCAGAGTGTAAAGGCAGATTTTGCCCAGATAGGGCCTGATTTCGGAAGCTTAGCCCCAAAAATAATTACAAAGTTATCCCTGGAAAGCCCTGAAACTATTTTGCATCATGTTGAAAATGAAAAGGCATACAAACTGAATATAGATGGAAAAAAAGTTGAGATTGTCAAAGAGCATCTGGTAATAAAGAGAGAAGTTCCCAGCCCTTTTATAGAAAATGAGTTTAAGAATGGCTTTGTATACCTCAACCAGGAGAGGACAGAGGAACTGGAAGCAGAGGGATATGCAAGAGAGGTTATGCGTAGAATCCAGTCTTTAAGAAAACAAGCTGGTTTGAATAAGGCAGATAAGATAATTCTTTTTATTAAGGTTGATGAAGATATTAAAGATATGTTAAGCAATTGGGAAAAACAGATACAGGAGAAAGTAGGAGCTTTAAAAATAAGGATTTCTGAGCAAAAGCCGGGCAAGAAACATAAATATTCAAGCAAAGAAAAGGTCAAGGGCATAGAGTTTGAGCTGTTTTTTGACAAGGTTCAATAGTAAACTTTAAAAGCAACAACCAATAACCTACATACTATATGAATAAAAACTGGTTCATAAGAGCAATCATCGGAATAATAATTCTATTATTCCTTTCTATATCAACTTTAGTAGGGTTATATACTGATTATTTATGGTTTGATGCTTTAGGGTTTTCACGGATTTTTTTAATAAGCTTTTTTTCCAGAATTAGGTTGTTTTTTACCGCAGCAATAATTTTCTTTTTGTTTGCAGCTATTAATCTCTGGATATCATCAAAATTAAGTAATGCAAAGACTGTTATCTCTCTTAAAATCAAATTATTGATTATCACAATATTATCATTCATAATAGGGCTAACTGCTTCTTCAGGATGGTTCAAGGTTTTGCAATACATTAACCAAACCCCATTTAATGTCAGGGATCCAATTTTTATGAAAGATGTGTCTTTCTATATCTTTTCATTGCCTTTATACTCATTTGTTTGGGCTTTTTTAATGAGCTGTGTTATTATCACAACAATTCTGGTTTTGCTGGATTACCTAAAATCAGATATTGAGCAACTTTTTAAACCTGTAAAAATTATGCCAAATAGTGAGGGTGTAATGCCTGCTGCACAAGTATTTGATTTTAAGGCATTTCTCTCAAAAACCAAGCCAACAGCCCATTTAGGAATCTTGGTTTCTTTAATTTTTGTTTTATTGGCAGTAAAGCATTATCTTTCAAGATTTTCAATAATGTATTCAGAGCAGGGGATTGTTGTAGGGGCTGGTTATTCTGATGTTGTTGCATAT
>JAGLZG010000059.1 GCA_023131705.1 Nanobdellota archaeon | reverse complement strand
AAAAGCTATCGGAAATGCTTTGCATTTCCTCAGTTATGAAAAATTTCATTTTTCCTAACTATCAAAAATAAAGAACAAAACCAAAATATTTATAAACACAAAACATTTTCCCAATACAACGAGAGAAAGAAGAAAATGAAATACTATTTTCTCGTAATACATAATATAAAAGGGGTAAATATTTTATGAATAAGATTAAGCCGATATTACCGAGCTTAAAAGAGAAAAAAAGATATTTAGCATTTGAAATAATCTCAAAACAAAAGATAAACAACGCTAAAAGCGTAGAAGATGCTATAAATAAGACATGCCTTAAATTTTTAGGTGTGTTTGGAATGGCAAAAGCGGGAATAATGGTGCTAAATGACAAATATAACTCAAAAAAACAAAGAGGCTTAATAAAAGTGAGCCATAAAAGCGTTAATGATGCTAAATTAGCAATGTGCTTTATAAAAAAGATAGAAGATAAGGATGTTATTGTTAAAAGTGTTGGAGTAAGCGGGATACTAAAAAAAGCTGAAGAAAAGTACATTAAATGTTAAAAAATTTAGAGGTGCTGAGAAATTAAAAATTTCTGGCACCTACAAAAATTAAAAATTTTTGAGGTGTAAATAAAAATGGAACCAATAAGTCATCAAATGATGGGATATGACAGGACAATTACAATGTTCAGTCCAGATGGAAGATTATTGCAGGTAGAGTATGCTAAAAAAACAGTAAGGCAGGGATCAACAGCAATTGGTGTTGTATGCTCAGATGGAGTTTTATTTGTAACAGACAAAAGAATTGTTGACAGCTTGGTTGTTGCAGAAAGTGTTGAAAAGATATGGCAGATAGATGATCATATTGGAACAACTGCTTCTGGCATTTTATCTGATGCAAGAGTGCTGATAGAAAGAGCGCAGATAAAAGCTCAGCAACACAGGGTTACCTATGACACAAGAATAGATATCCTAAGCGTGGTAAAAGATATCTGTGACCTAAAGCAGATATGCACGCAGTCAGGAGGATTAAGGCCGTTTGGAGTTAGTTTATTGGTAGGTGGAATTGATAATGACCGGCCAAGGCTTTATGAAACAGATCCTACTGGAATCTTCTTTGAATACAGGGCAAGTGTTATAGGAGAAAGTGAAGAAGAAGTGGAAAATATGCTCTATAAGCAGTATAAAGAAACAATGACGATTGAGGAAGCCTTTAAGATGTGCATAAAGATACTAAAAAAGGTTCTTGATAAAAATTTTTCATCAGAAAGAGTTGATGCAGCATATATAAAAACCAGTGAAAAAAAATTCAGGAAATTTGGAAAAGCAGTGATAGAAAAAGCGCTAAAAGAAGTTAAAAAATAAAATGGTTGATGTTGACAAAGCCCAGATTGCAAAAATAAGAAAAAATGGACAGAATTTTGAAATACTGGTAGATAGTAATCTTGCCATTGCGCTTAAAGGCAAAGGCAATGTTAACATAAACGATGTCCTTGCAGCTGAAAAGATTTTTGCAGATGCAAAAAAAGGGATGGAA
>JAGLZG010000058.1 GCA_023131705.1 Nanobdellota archaeon | reverse complement strand
CGATGGTGTCGGTAAGCTGTTGACAGAAAAAATATAAAATTTGTATTTATTTAATATATCTTAGGTAGATTTTTACTTTTTTGTCATATATCTTCTTTCTCCCTCTGAATACTTTATACTATTTCTGCCCCCAAATTTTACTAATAAACGTTTAGCATTATTTTCAGGTATAATCCTATGGAGAACCTGTGATCCTGTTTTATAGATATTATCTAGAAATGCCATTTTTGGATTGACTTTAAAGATATTATACTCATCCTTTATCCATTTATTTTTATCGAGTATTCCTTCTTCTTTCAGCAATCCAGTCAATTCATTTCTTTTTTCTTCAAATCTTTTTGATTTCTTTTCTTCATCATTTTCATCTTCTGTGTCAATAAAAAAAGTATCTATTGCGCTTTTTATTGTATCCATGAACATATTAAAATGATCTTGATATCTTAATCCATCTACAGGATACCAACTGCCAGCGCCAATAAAAAATTCTTGATCATTAAATCTTAAATTTTTACTTGAATCCATTATAGAAGGATATACAACTGCTGTTACACCTTCTAAAGAAGCGCCTTTATCCTCAGAAACAATATTTGGCATCCCATATAGTTTAGCCTTTCCCCAATCCTTCCTTTCTTCAAGAAAACGTTCGTAAGGTTTTTTAAGTCTTTTTTTATTTGCATCTACAACAAGATGAGCATAAGGTGAAATATTTGGATTGCCTTTATTTTTAGCTATTTTATCAAAACTTTTTAGGATAGTAGCTGAAGCTCTTCCGGATATTACTGTATCTATCATAGACATATTTGTGATTTGCGGGAAATTTTCATAAAATGTGGCTAGCTCATCTCTTCCTTCTATTTCTCTTAATATTAGATTAATAAAAGAATCAAAATATGGGTCTTTTTTCCTTTCTTTTTTCCCTAAAAATAAGGCGCTTGTTACATGTGCCCAGTAATCTCTTGTTTTATTTGTAAATTCATCATTATCTGCTTTAACCCCCATTCTTTTTGAATATTTGTCCATATTCAAATCTGCTGTGAAAGGAAATAATAAGACATTAATCACATCTTTCTCATTTGGGTCTATACCTTTTATATGGCTTAGTGTTCCAATCATTTTTTGGACTCTTATTTTTTTATAGAGATCTGCAGCATAATCCATCCGGTTTAATGAATAAAGAACACCTAAAAATATTGGAACTGCCCCCCTGCTGGGTATTAACAAAGTATCTATACTCTCTTCCCTTTCATCTATATTCATAGCAATATTTATACATGTTCCACCATACTCCCTAAGGTTTTCTTCTGAAAAAATGTCTTCAATACTATTCATGATAACATATGATTACAAGCCCCAATATTTAAACCTTTCTATTTTGTTGTAACTCTAAAGTGAAAACTATTTAACAACCATTTGGTCTTATTTGAAACATTTTATTCCACCAATCTGTGATTGGTGGTTGAACATGGGATAAAATGTGCTCAAGAGCGAACCG
>JAGLZG010000057.1 GCA_023131705.1 Nanobdellota archaeon | reverse complement strand
GGAGTCTATAATGTTGGCACAGGAACCGCTGTCAGCTTTAACGAACTTGTTAAGACACTAAATGAAGTTTTAGGAACTCAACTTGAGCCCGAATATATTGACAATCCTTATGACGGAACTTATCAAAACAACACACAGGCAGATACAACAAAAGCTGAGAAAATGCTTGGATTTAAAGCAAAATATAATCTAAAACAAGGGATAATAGATTATGATAAATTTTTAAGGGAAAATGGAATCTAATAAAAAAATAAAGACAAAAGAAGAAATAAAAGAAATAATGGAATATGCTGAAAGGCAAGGCAAGAAAGTTGTTTTTACAAATGGGGGTTTTGATTTGCTCCATGTAGGATATGTGAAATATTTACAAAAAGCCAAGGAATTAGGAGGTATACTAATTGTTGCTCTAAATTCTGATAGTTCAATAAAAGCCTATAAAGATGAAAAAAGACCAATTATACCAGAAAAAGAAAGAGCAGAGGTTTTATCAGCCTTAGAGTGTGTTGATTATACATTTATATTCTATAATCCCACAATAGAAAATATACTAAAAGAATTAAAGCCAAAAATATATTGCAAAGGTGGGGACTATGTTATTGATCCAAAAGATGCTACAGAAGAAAAACCAGCAATTAATCAAAATGAGAGAAAGATAATAGAAAGTTATGGGGGGAAGATAAATATAATAAATATTAATAGTGATGCTTCTGCATCTAAAATAATAAAAAAAATAGTAAACCTGTTTAAAGAACAATAAATACATAAACCTTTTAAATTAACTTTATTTCTTAGAATAAGTATGGTTAAGGTAATCAATAAGAAAAAAGCAATAATTATTTTTTTAATAAACATGGTTCTAATGATATTATTCAGATTATATCAGCTTATAACATTTCAATGGTTAAGAATAGATAGAAACATAAAAATTAAAAAAATATTAATAATCAATTCTGGCTATATAGGAGACAGTATCCTATCAATTCCTTTAATCAATAATCTAAGAAACTGCTGCAAAGATGCAAAAATATCTCTTGTCATAAACCCTAAATTCATTGATTTGTGGAAAAACAACAAAAATATTGATAATATCATATTATATGATGCTCCATGGATTAGATACAAAAAAGGATTTAACATCAAAGACATACTGACATATCTAAAATTTATAAAAAAGATAAGAAAACAAAGATTTGACCTGGCAATTGATACAAGGGGGGACTTTAGAAATAACCTTTTATTCCTGTATCTTTCTGGAGCAAAGCAAAGGATTGGTTTTGGCTATACAGGAGGTTCTTATTTCCTGACAAAAAATGTAAAATATAAGCAGGGAATCCATGAAGTTGAAAAAAACCTAAGTTTACTAAAAGCAATAAACTGCCCAATAAAAGAAACAATTCCTGAACTTGATGTTAAAAAACAAGACATCACAAAAATAAAAAGAATACTGGCAAAAAACAAAATAAACAAAAGGATTGTAATCAACCCATTTGCAGGCTATCCTTCAAAGGAATGGCCTTTGGAAAAATTTGCTGAACTGATTGATAATCTTATAAAAAAATACAAAACAAAGATTATAATAATTGGTGGTTCCAACGATATTCAAAAATCAGAATCCCTGCTCCAAAAGATACAAAACAAAGACAAAATAATCAACCTTACAGGAAAACTAAAACTAATGCAGACAGCAGCCTTGCTAAGCCTGTCTGACCTGTTAATTGGCGTTGATTCAGGGCCAATGCACATGGCTTCTGCTGTTGGATGTAAAACAATAACATTAATAGGTCCAACTGATTACAGGAGATGGGGGCCTTATGGAGATAAAAAAGAGCATATTATCATAAAACGTAATGTAAAATGCTGGCCTTGTGGGTTGTTGTATAAATGTGATTATGATAAGAAATGCATGCTAAGCATAACAGTTGAGGATGTTTTGGAAAAAGTGAGGGGATTATTATGACAAAAATACTCATAACAGGAACCCATTTTCAGAATAAAGGGGCGGGAGCAATGTTAATAAGCACATCTAATGCTCTAAGAACGCTGATAAAACCATTAGAAATAACTATGTTATCTCCTAATGCTGATTACGATAAAAAATATTGTGATAAATATAAGATTAATATAGTAGATATGAGTTATTTATCTAATAATCCAGTTAAATATATTGTTCTGCCTTTAAGATTTTTCTTCAATAGAAAGCTAAAGAACAAAGACAAAGTTCTGAATGCCTACAATAATGCAGATGTTATTCTGGATTTAAATGGTATCTCTTTTACAGATGCTTTTAAATTCAATGTAAACTTAGGATTAGCTCTAAGATTAAAATTAGCTTTTATGCTAAAAAAATCAGTTATAATGTACAGCCAGTCTTTTGGTCCATTTAAAAAATTATCAAATAGGATTCTTGCAAAATATGCTCTTAAAAAAGTGAAGCTAATAACTGTAAGGGGCAATGCCAGTAAAAATTACTTAAAGCAAATTGGAATAAAAGCAGATTATGTTTTCCCAGACAGTGCCTTTCTTTTAGAGCCTATTGGAAAAGACAGAATTAATCAAATAATAAAGAATGAAAAAATAGAGCAGAATGAAAAAATAATAGGTATTGCTGTAAATGAGTACATCTATAAAAAAAACAAAAGATATGTTGATTTCTTGGTTAAACTTACAGACTATCTAAATTCAAATTTAGATGTGAATATTCTCTTTATTCCACACTATGTGAGTGTTAAAGGAAAAGACGATGTTTTTGTTGCCAAAGAAGTGTATAAAAAATGTAAAAATAAGGATAAAATAAGGATAATAGAGAAAAATTATGGTCCTGAAGAACTCAAAGCAATAATTGGTTTGTGTAAAGTATTTATTGGTTCAAGATATCATTCTATAGTTGCCTCAACCTCAATGAAAGTTCCAACAATTGTCCTTGGATGGAGCCACAAATATGTTGAAGTTATGCAGCTTTTTAACCTTGAAGAATATGTTTTCAACTACCAAAAAGTTGATTTTAATAAATTTAAATTAAAATTTGAGCAGTTATGGTTAAATAAGAAAAAGATAGAAAAAAATTTAAAAGAAAAAATACCGAAAATTGAGAAACTTTGTTTGAAAAATACAAAAATATTAAGCAGATTCATTAATAAATTTTAAACCTATTTTTTAATTTTCTGAAGAAAAAATAAATCCGTGAAGATAGGAGATAAACAAAAGGGTATATATTCAAAAATAACCATGACCACCTTCTTTTTGAAATTTTTGAGAAGATTATGGAAATAAATGAAAGTATCCAATTTTTTATAGTAACATTTTTTATTAAATCTTGGTTATAATTTGGTTTTTTCAGAAATAATGTCTTTGCTTTTAAACTTTTTTTGAATATTAAAGCATTTTTATGTCCCTTAATTACTGATTCAATAGGTAGTTCATTTAGTTCTATTTTTTTGTTTGCTTTGACTCTTTCTATTAATTCATCTGCTTTTTTTGTTCTCGTTATAACTAAAGAAGTTCCTTTATTATCAGTTTTTAAATATTCGGGTAACCATGCATCACCAAAAGTTATATCTGCCAATTCATTCAAACCATCAGTGCAAGTTAAACACCTTTCAGGTATAAAACTTAGGTGGAATGCTGTTTCATAATCCAATATTTGTTTGAAATTTTTCTTTTTTTTATTGTTTCTTGGTATTTCAATCTTTTTTCCATTTTTAAGGTAAATTGATGTAAAACCGGGCCAACCTTTTCCCCTGTATTGTATTTCTTTGATATCTTCTTTTTTTATATTAAGAGATTTTAGATAATATTCTGTTGCTAAAAATCCCATTGTATGCATACAAACTAGGCCAAAATGAAATTTTATCTTGTCCTTTAAATCAGGAATCAATTGTTCCGCTTTTCTTATTCCATGTATATGACAAGGAAGCCCAACTACTGCAAACTTTCCTTTATTTTTTAGAACTTCTTTCAATCCTACCCCAAGAGCAACTGGACAGTATTTTGATTTTGAAGCATTTAGAATCTGCTTTTTGGTTTTAGCAAGGATTACTTTGGGTTCTAATGGATTTTTCTCATTCATTGTTGTAACTAAAGCTCCATCAATTTCTCTATTTTCTAATAAAAATAAGAGCAATTCTGTAACTAAAGCTCCAGAAGAACAATTGAATCTCAGATTCTCATCTTTAGAAAACCCCGTATATGCTTTTATAAAATTACCAATTAATTTATTTTCAGGTTGTTTTCCAAATATTTTTTGATTTAATTTTTTAAAATCGACAGAATGTCCAGGGCATACATTATAGCATTTCCCGCAATTTATGCATCTTTCCTTATCTATTAAAGGAAGATAAAAATTACCAGAAAGATTTTTCCTAAGAGATATTGCATTAACAGGGCAAATTCCGATACATGTTCCACATCCATTACACAAATTATTATTTGTTACTTTTTCAATAGTATTTTTCATACTTTAAATAAATTTGTAAAGCCCTATTTAAATATTCTGAATTTAAAAACTATTCTTCATAAAATTTAAAAAGAGCAATAAGTTTATTCATACAATGAAAATTGCTTTAATAACATCTTATTATGAAGAAAAATATGGTGGAAATGAATATTATCTAGCTAAATTCTTATCAAAAAAAGGACACAAAGTTAATATTTATGTTACTAAATTTACTATCCTGCGTTATGGAAAAATAAAAAAAACAAACGAACCATCAAAATTAAAGAATGTTGATATTATAAGGCTTCCTTCGGTAGGCATAAGAAAAAAAGGTATGAATTATTTAATTGGCCTAAAAAAACAGCTAAAAAAAGATAAAATTGATGTTGTGCATGTACAGGAATGGATAATGCCTCTAACTTGGGTTTGTTTAAGCTTTAAAAATTTGATATTAACACAAAGAATAAACAAATATCCAAACTCAATTAAGCTTTTTGTGATGTTATTCGGGAAAAATATCATGAAAAAAGCAAAAAAAATAACAGCCTTAACAACAGAAAGCAAAGATAATCTTGTAAAATATTCTGGAATAAAAAAAGAAGCTGTAACAGTGATTCCAAATGGTATTGATACTGAATTATTCAAGCCTTCAAAACCCACGTTCAAAAAAGATAAGTTTACAATCCTCTTTGTAGGAAGATTATCAAAAGAGAAAGGAATTAAGCACTTAATCAAAGCGTGCTCAAGGTATCCTTTTGACTATAAGTTATTGATAGTAGGATCAGGGCCAGAAAAAAAAGATATTGCATCCCTTGTTAAAAGATTAAAAATTCAAGATAAAGTTGAAATTAAAGATTTTATCGACCATAATAAAATGCCTGGTGTTTATTCATCTGCAGATGTTTTGATTGTTCCTTCAACAAAAGAGCCTTTTGGTTTTGTAACATTAGAAGCTTTGTCTTGTGGGGTGCCTGTAATAGCATCTAATATTGGTGGAATGAGAGATATTATTAATGATGATATTGGTATGAAGGTAAAGCCAAAAAATAAAATTGATTTAGTAAATGCTTTAATCAAAATAAAAGATGATAAATTCAGGAAAGGATTAACTAGAAATTGCAGGAAATATGTGTTAGAAAATTATGATTGGAAAAAGATAGCAGAGAAATATCTTAAGATATACAAACTAAGTTAAATTTTGAATGTCTTTTAAAATCTTTGGGTAAACTTCATTTCTTACTTTTTCTAAATCCTCTACATTATCAATCTCACCAAAAGGATAACCCTTACTGCTCACAGCATAAACATCAATGCCCTGCCCAAAAAGAAGTAATGGTATATTAAGCTTTTTCCATTTTTCAATATCATTTTCCATTATATCAACTACTTTTTTGATACCTTCTGCTGAGAATTTACCGCTTCCTATAATCCATCCCTGGGTATTTGAAGGATCCATCTGTTTACCTAAGTCAAGTATTGCTCCTTTCTCATCTATTCTAACTTTGCAATCCTCTTCACATGGAGGATTCATATCATCATACATAAAGGCATTCTCTTTTTCAGCATTAATAAGTATTTCAATTATTTTTGGGTGCATTACATTATCTGCATTAAAATGCAAGCATCCTTCTTTTACATAGTTTCTGGCAACATAAAAAGAATAAGCACTGTTTGTTGTTTCATAGTCTTTATTCAAAACATAGGTAATCTTTATTCCTTTATAATTGTTAGTTAATTTTTCAATTATTTTTTCTCCTTTAAAACCAATAACAATAACAGCTTCTTTAACATTATTTAATAAAAGCATATCTAATAGATTTTCAATAATGGTTTTTCCTTCTGCTATTCCTAACAGAGGTTTTGGAATATCTTTTGCTAATTCACTTATTCTTTTTCCCCTTCCTGCTGCAAAGAGTAAAGCTTTCATTTTACCATATTATTTTCTTGATTTTTTTTATATCTTTGGGTATAGCATAAAATTCAACAAATGATCTAATTAAGAATATTATTGGTAGGGTGCATCCATAGAAATACAGCAACCAGTCAAGTCTATAAAATATAGAGGCCAATAATACAACAAAATGATATTCTGGCCATCTGAATATTGGTGCTAAAGGTCTATAAATCTTTGATAGGATATTTTTATTTCTCTCTTTTTTTACGGTTTTCCATTTTCCTTGTTTAGCTACTTGTTCTATTACTATATATTTTTTTATTAAATAAGTTAAATTGATTAAGGAGATAAATATTGCACAAGAAATTCCAGCTATTATGATAGTTATTGTTGGATTTGACCTTAAAATTCCAAACATAATACCAATAAAAAGTGCAGGTTCAGTTGTATAATGAGTTATTATATCTAGATATTTTCCTCTCAGAGAAGATATTTTTTTGTATCTTGCTATTTCTCCGTCAACTGCATCTAAGGTATGTTGTAAAATCAACAATAATGAACCAATTATAGCATATGATTGGATATCAAAAACAAATAAAAAAGCAGCAACTAGTCCTGTTAAGAGCATAATAAAAGTAACTTGGTTTGCTGTTATTGGTGTTAATAAAAGAAGTTTGGTTATTAAAGGAGTGATATTCCTAGTTATTTTTTCTGTATAGAATACTCTGACTTTTGTTTCTTCTTTTACTTTTTTTTTGAAATTATCGAACATTTTAAAATAGAAAAACTTTGGTTAGTTTATAAAAGTTATGTATTTATGATTTATGAATCCAATTTTCAATAACAAAGTTTTCATTTATAACTTACAAAAATTAAAATTAACAAAAACCTTTATATATCCTCCTTTACTTCTAATAAAAAATAACAAAATGAGTTTCAAATATGAAATGCCAGTAAAACTACATATTGGTAATGGGGAGTTTAATAAGATTGGTAAATATATTAAACAAGATTTTAATGTAAAAAACATACTTCTTGTAACAGAAAAAGTATTGATGGAAAAACTAGAACTCAAAGAGAGATTACTTAAGCAACTAAAAGATTGTAATTTAACTATTTTTGAGTATGTTGAACCAAATCCTCACTCAAAAATAATTGAAAAAGGAAAAAGACTTGCTCAGAAAAATAAAATAGAATTAATAATAGCTATAGGTGGTGGAAGTGCAATGGACACTGGAAAAGCTATTGCTATGTTAATGACAAACGCTGGAACAATTAATGATTATATCCACAAAAGAAGAATTATAGGGAGAGAAAGTATTCCATTAATAGCTATACCTACTACATCAGGTACAGGATCAGAAGTAACTATTGCATCTGTAATAACAGATGAAGAAACAGGCATAAAGATGGGTATAAGAAGTGAATACATGTATCCTAATATTGCAATAATTGATCCTGAATTGACTCTAACAATGCCTAAACACATAACAGCCCATACAGGATATGATGTGCTAGCTCAGGCAGTTGAATCTTGCCTATCAAACAGCAACAAAAACCCTATATCAAAAATGTTTGCATTAAAAGCAATAACAATGGTGTTTGATAATTTAAAAACGGCAGTAGACCAACCAGAAAATATTGATGCAAGAACAAACATGGCTTTAGCAAGCCTATACGCTGGACTTGCTTTTACTCAAACAGGAACAGTTGGACCACATTCATTTTCATGCCCACTTACAACATTCCACAACATTAACCATGGATATGCTTGTATCTTGCCCTTGCCTGCATTTTTAAATATTTATGCAGAGAAATGTGGTAAAGAAGTTAAAAATGAGATATTGGAAATGGCTAATGTTGTTGATTGCAAAACAGTAGAAGAATTTGGTAACAAAATGAAGAAACTAATTAAAGACACAGGAGAAAAAACAAGATTAAGTGAATTAGGAATAACACAAGATGACAAAGCAAGGATAATAAAAAATACTATGGATGTACTTACAGGTCGTGATCCAATTGAAATAACAGAAGAAGTTGTTGGAATGGTTTTTGACGAAACATTTTAATTAAAAAAGGTATGTATTTATGAAGATTGTTTTAATAGCATTTTATGATTTCAGGAATCATCCAATTAGAATATTACATAAAACTCTATACAATAAAAAGATTGAAGTTCATACTATTTTTCTAAAAGATACATACCAAAAAAACAAACTGGAATATCCAACAGAACAGGAATTTAATTTACTAATCAGCAAAATAAAAGAATTAAATCCTAATTTTGTAGGAATAAGTTTAATGTCTCATTACTTTCAGCTATCTAAAAAGATAACAAAATTGATTAAAGAGAACACGAATGCAAAAGTCATTTGGGGTGGATTTCATCCAACAACTAATCCTGAAGAATGTATTAAAGAAGCAGATTATATATGTGTTGGAGAAGCTGAAGAAGCATTACCAGATCTCATACAAAAAAGGACAGATAGCATATTAAATATTTGGGTCAATAAAAATGGTAAGATAATAAGAAACAAACTAAGAAAGTTCACAGACCCAAACAAACAAGAATTTGCAGACTGGACAGATAAGAACAAATATTATATAGAAGATAACACAATAAAAACAGAACTAAAAAAGATAGAGGTTGCATATATAATGGGTGCAAGAGGATGTCCTTATTCCTGCACTTATTGTGGCAATAACTCATTAAGAAATGCCCAGAAGGAATGTGGTAATTACATAAGAAGAAGGAGTGTTGATAATGTTATAAAGGAATTGCAGGAATTAAAAGAAAACTATGATATAAAGATAGTAGATATAAGAGATGATGTTTTTCTTATGGATAGAAAATGGGTCCTGGAATTTGCAGAAAAATACAAGAAACACATTAACATTCCGTTTTACATCAACATACATCCTCTGTTCTGTGATGAAGAAATCCTAACAAAACTTAAAGAAGCTAATTTAGAGAGAGTTTTTGTAGGAATTCAATCTGGTTCTGAAAAGATAAGACAAGGACTTTATAAAAGATTTATGTCTAATAAAATGTTAATAGATGTTTCTAAAATGCTAAAAAGGTGGGGAATAAATGTAACATATCATTTAATAGTTGATAACCCATTTGAAACTAAACAAAACAAGGAAGAAACTCTTAATCTTCTCTTAAAACTGAGGAAACCTTTTGATTTAATAATATTCTCACTTATTTATTTCCCAAATACAGAGCTAACAAATTTAGCATTGGAGAAAGGTTTTATAAAACATGATGATCTCGAGCAGTATAGTAATAAGATGCATACTAACTGGAGATTTAATAAAGATAAAGGAAAAGATTATGAAAGGTTTTACAATAGTTTATACATTCTCGCGAGCACAATAACGCCTAATTGGTTTATAAAAATGTTAAGTGAGAGTAAATTCCTAAAAACCCATCCAAATTATCTAAAAAAGATTATGCTATTGGAAAAATTAAGAATCCTTAATTATGTTGTTCCTTTTTTAAAGCGAAAGTTAAAAATTGTTTGTTAAAGTCTATCAACAATAAAATTATTTCCTAATCTCCTTTCTTAAGGGTTCTGTTAATTCATTAATCTTCTGCTGAGATAAAATTTTAGTAAATTTCTCATCAATCTTTTTCCCAAGCTTAGAGTATTTTGATTCTGCAAACACATTAAAAGGAAGAACTTCTATAAATCTTATGTTTTTTAATTCTGAAAGAAATTTTCCAATATCTGAAAAGGTTTTTTTGTCATCATTAAAACCAGAAATAAGAGGTATTCTAATAACAATATTACATCCCCTTTTATCAAGCTTTTTTAGATTGTCAAGAATTATTTTATTACTGCTTCCAGTCCCTTTTTTATGAATTTTATTATCAATATGCTTCAAATCATAAAAAAACAAATCAACAAAAGGGATTATCTTTTCAAAAGCTTCCCAATTGCAATGTCCGCAAGTTTCCACTGCTGTATTAACCTTGGATTTCTTACACATTCTTAAAAGTTTAGTAAGCGGTTTAAATTGGAGCATTGGCTCTCCACCAGAAAAACTAACTCCCCCCTTAGAAATCTCATAAAAAGGTTTATCTTTAATTATTTCCTCAAATAATTCATTTAATTCAATTTTTTTAGATTTTGGACCTTTACCAATACTAATTCCTTCAGGATTATGGCACCAGCCACATCTTAAAGGACATCCTTGTAAAAAAACAGTTGTCCTTATACCTGGACCATCATGTATTGCAAACCTCTTAATATCAAAAACAATTAATTTCTCTGATTTATTTGACTTATTTAATTTCATTTTACATAAATTGTGTCCTTTTGATAATATGATCTTGTAAATCCTTGTCCAAATCAACAAAATAAGCTGAGAATCCCCATACTCTTACAATTATATTTTTATACGCTGGGTTTTTAGGATCTTTTTGAACAGCTTTCAAAAGTTCTATGTCAAGAAAATTGACATGTAATGTTGCTGTAGATGGATACTTTAAAAAAGTTCTAATAAAATCAACAAATCTGTCTTCTGTTTGTTGAGAAAATAAACCTGAATAAAAAACCATGTCAAGAACAGAGCCATAGCTTGCTTTTCTAAAATCTATTTTCCTAGCAGAATTGATTACTGCTGTAGGTCCTTTTAAATCTCTCCCAATAGCTGGGCTTATAGCATTAGCAACATGCTCTCCTTTCTTTCTTCCATCTGGAGATGCATCCATATGTCTAAGATATTGTACATCAAAAGCCAATAATCCTGGAGAAACCTTGATATTATCTCCTTTTTTATTAGGATATTTTCTTAAAACAGCATCACAAAAATATTCTGCAATATCCTTTGCTATTAAATCTGCATAAGATTCATCATTTCCATATTTAGGAACATTAATAATTAAGTGCCTGATAGAATTATCCTTGAAATTAGAATCTAATGCTTTAATAAATTTGTTCAATGATAATTTTTTATCTTCAAAAACCAGTTTATTTATTGCTGCTAAACCATCCACTGCATTTGGTGTTGCATTAGCAAGGCTTCCTTTAAGAATGTATCTTGCGCAATTGCCAGAGCCTTTCAAAAGGCAATCATCCATTGTAGAAGCTAAAAGAGGGTGTGTAACAGAATTTACTTCTGGAATTTGTATCTCTTTTTCAATCTCAACTTTATATGTATCTAACAAATCTTTAAAATTAGAAAATGCTTTTTTTCTTATTGTTTTATTCAATATATCCAAAAGATTTATTTGAGCAAAACAAGTTGTTGAATTACCATCTAAAATTATCTCTGAACATCCATTATTTGTATAATCTCTTGCATCTTTCAAACTTATCCCTAATCTTTTAAGACCAGGAATAACAACTTTATCATTATAGATAGAAGGCATTCCTAATCCCAATCTAAGAACCTTACAGGTTTCAGCAACTAACCCTTCAGGATGTTTACCTGAAAACCTCACACTAACTTTAGGTTCTGGTAATTTTAGATCATATTGCGCCTGTAAACATAAGTAAGTTAAATCATTTGTACCATCTCCCCCATTAGGTTTTAATCCTGATAATGTAATGTGCTGCCATGAATCATTTGGTGCAGTCCATCCCTGATTCCATAAATTGCATTTTATCCAAAAATCTTCAATAAGGTCTAATGCCCCCTCATAATTCAATCTTCCTTCCTTGAGGTCTTTTTTAAATAATTTCCAAAGATATTGGTCAAATCTTCCTAAGCCACCAACAGCACCAAAGACCTTAGTAAACCAGATAATCTGGACCCCTTCATAAAAATGACGTGGTTCTCTAACAGAAATATCATGACAGCATTTTGCTATCTTCAATAACTCTCTTTTTCTAGAAAGATTTTTTTCAGTTTTAGATTTCCTCAAGGCTTCTTCAGAATATTTTGCTATAAACTTACAAGCTAAATCATTGGCTTTAGCGCTGTTCTCTAAAAACTTTATCTTTTCAGGATCTTTCTCTTTTTTTAATAATCTTAATGATTTGTCTCTTAGTCCTGCAAAACCAAATTTTATTATATTTTTATATCCTGGAGGAGTTCTTATACTATACCCTTTAACTCCTGTTGAAAAATATGAATCTCCAATTACCCTTTTAAAGGCATTTCCTGCCTTTAATTCCATCTTAATATCTTTAAACCTTAGGAAGATACCTCCTACAAGAAGTTCATTGTCATTTATTACAACTGGATTGTTTTCCAGATAATACTTAAATTGCTCTATTGGTTTCTTGTTTTTTATTGTCTTTGAATAATTTTTGAAAACATAGTTTTTTTTATAATCTTTTTGCTCAAAACTAGTCAACAAGGACATTATTCTTTGAGAGGGTTTTCTTTCTTTAATTATATCAGAATTGGATTTACCTTTATTACCTTCTTTAGTTTTAGAAGTTAAAATTGATACATGACCTATCATACAATAATTTTTTGTTTTTTTAATATTATTCATTTCATTAATTTTTAGAAGCAAACTTGATTACATTTGCCCCAACTTCTAGTTTGTTTCCTATATTGAAGAAATCACTAAAGCTATCTGCAACAGGTCCACATTTTAATTTTAACATAAATACAACTTTGTTTATTATCTTATCTGAGTATTCACTTAGACTCTCATAATTCCCCATGCCTTTTGATATAATTAAATCAGCTTTTTCAAACTCTACCTTAAATTGCTTTGTTGTGTTTGGAAAATATGCCCCTATATACTTCCCTTTTGTTATAATTTCACAATTAGGTATCTTGTCTATACCAAAACGTTTTAGATTCTCTACACAAGCATCATCCTGATCCGGCTCTGATAAAGCTGCAATAACAACAATAGCATGTTTTACTAATTCCTTTATGAACAACCTGTCAAATGCTATCTCAGCAGCATTATCAACAAGATATAATATTCTGTTTGAATGGTTGTAAGCTTGAACAATTTCATAAACCATTCTGCTGTCATCTATTGCTGGTTCCTGCTTAATTGTTTCATGTACTCTTTTTTCTATTTCCCCTATTTTAACAACATGATTAGTAGTCCCAAATTCAATTACATTTCCTGCCAAAGCTATTCTAAGTGCCTTACAAAATCTCTCCTCTTCATCTTTTATTTTTTCTAAATCTTGTTCTAGATTAGGAGAAATCTTTTCAGCAGCCTTCATACTATCTTCCCTTAAATCATCCATTAATGCATCTTTACCTGCAATTTCTTTGATTATCCTATTCCTCTCATTAGCTATATCTATTGTGCATCTATTCATATCCAGATTAGAGAAAAGAACATTTATCCTTTTGGTCAATTCCTTCTTTTTCTCTTCACTAAGATTTTTAGTAATAAGCATAGCTCTCTTTCTTTGACATGGTATACATTCTTTTACAGGTTTCATTGTAATTTCATCAAAATTTATTTAAAGCTTAAACTCTCTCAAATACTTGTGAGCCCCTTCAAGAACTTTCTGTGATGTTTCAGATGTCAAATATCTTGCTTTTGCAGAGGATTTTATTCTAGCCCACATAAGTACCCCTATATGGCCATTAATAATGTTTTTATCGACATATTCACCATAAGCTTCTAAAAATATTTCAGGAACCTTAAGATAATCTTCTCTTCCCAAATGGATTCCTTTAATTACAAAATGAGCAAGCATATTGCCAATATCATGTTCTGGGCTGCTTATGAAAGCTTTTTCCCAGTCAATAATATAAAAACCGTCTTCAAAAACAACAATGTTCTTTGGATTAAAGTCTGCATGAGTTAAACATTTTTCTTGATTAAGATTCTCTATTAATTTTTCAATAACTTTAGGATATTCTTTTGCTAATTCTTTATACCAAAAATCTATATTTGCTTTTTCAAACAATTCCTTATTAAAATCTCCTTGTTTTATAGTATGAAGTTTTTTTAGGGCAATCGCAATTTTTTTAATCAATTCTAGATTAAGATTTCCATCTAATAGTTCGTATCTCAAAAGAGTGTATTCTTTTTTTGAGGGGGCTTTTGTAATAATAACGTTGTTTTCTTTGCTAAAATCAAATATCTCAGGCACATGCTCTGGAATTACTGTTTTTGCTGCATTAATTGCTTTCCACTCATTAAAAACCCTGTCAGGATTTATTGGTGTTGGCAACCCTGTTTTTTCCTCTGCTTTTTTATAGAAAAATGTTTCACCTCCTGCTTTTATAGTATATACTAAATTGAGGAATCCTATCCTTTCATTAACTATTTCTGCATCAGAATATCCTTTTTCCTCAAAAAAATTTTTTATTCCCATTAATAACCCCACCTTGCTAATGCTTTATCAAATGCTTTTTTATCATAAAATTGACTTTGTTCATTATTATATATATCTATTGCTGTTCTAAATGCTCTAACCCCTTTTTCAAAACCTCCTGGATGCCTGTAAACTCCTCCACAAGGTAAAAATAAGATATCTTTTCCAAAATTATTTATCAAGGGTTCAACATATTTTGGATTGACTTTAGTGAATGTAGCTAAAATTGTTTTTATATAAGGGGTATCTAACTTTTCTGAATCTTTCTCAATTTTATCTAGTTGTGATGTTCCAATATGTGTGCTATCTAATCCAATCATGCTTGCTAATTTAATTAGAACATTCTTATGAATTCTGCTTAAAAAAATAGCAGATCCTACTCTGTGGCCATGAATAATGCATTTACCTTTGAACTTCTGTACCAAATCATATGATTTTGAGAATCCTAAAGCCAAAAAATTTATCATAATTCCATCTATTGGCAATTTATATATTTCATCAGCTTTTGAAGCTAAAGAAGTTATGTTAAAACAAACTAATGCTTTGTAGCCTGTTTTTTTATAAACTTCTTCTCTTATTTTATTTACTTTTATAACATATTCTTCAAAATCCTCAAAACTTTTATGCCCAAAAACTTCATCATCTTTAAGAAAATCAACACCAGCCATCATAAGCTTCTTTATTAAATCAAGCCTTTTCTCCATATCTGTTCCAAGATTTGGTTTTATTATTGTTCCAACAAAAGGGCCTTCTCTACCAAAATATCTTTTATACTTCTCTGGTCCATTTGCTAAATCATTTTTAAAAGGATCTTCGCCTTCAAAAGAAAAATCCTCTAAATAAATATTTGAATGGAATCCTGGCGGTTCTCCAGTACATGTTAAAAACATTGGAAAGAAATCAGATTTCTCCTCAAAATAAATAGGGACACTAAATACAAGTTCGGTAGTTTTATCATCAATTTTTTCTCTTTTTACAACTTTAGCCTCAACAACATCATCTTGTTTTTCATGAACAGAAAATTCTTGACCGGTTGCAGTTAATACATAATCTGTTCCTAAAGAAGCATCTGCAATAACTTTTTGTATAAGTACATCTATAACAATATCCATCTCTTTGTTTGATGATTCCTCTACCCTATATTTTAGTATAAGATTTCTAAACATTTTTTATCTCTTTAACTAAACTATTGTAAAATGTGTGATCACTATGTATCTTATTAAGTATGGTTTTCCTGTTTCTTGATACTAATGCTTTGTCTAAAATCACTTTTAAATCTTGTGGATTTAAAATCTTTTTAAAACATTCCTCTTTTACAACATAATCCACTATTTTTTTAGGAATCATATCTACAAAACCATTTCCATTAATAATAGAATAGCATCCTGAAGATACAATAGCTCCAAACAAAACTTTTTGCCCATGTCTTAACTTATCACAATAACCTAACCCTTCTATACTATAAGCAAACATATGATCACTTGAAGCCCCTATTGAATTGTCATCATAAATCATCATAAATAAGCATTTCATAAAAAGCAAATGCATCAAAATATCAACGCTTTTATTAATATCATCTTCTTTTTCAAAAAAATCTCTTGCATCTTTAAACATCTTATCAACAAGTTTATCAAGTAGCTCTAATTCATCTTTTTCAATTAGGCCTTTATTATTTTCCTTCCAATCATTATATGATGCAATTAAAGACAAAAACTCACCCCATCCTGCATATATCATATCTTCTGTAACTAATTTTTTTATCATTTCTGTATCAACAATTAGAAAGTCAGGCATAAGCCCACTTAAAGCTGTAGAAGCTGAGTTTTTATCTTTTTTATATCTGTTTGTAAAAAATCCATCGTTTGCGCATGTGGTTGGAACAATTATAAGCCTGCTATTTTTATTTTCATTACGCAATATTTTTCCTTTATTAATTGCTACCGCTCCCCCTAAAGAGATAATTAAATTTGAATCTTCTTTTGTTGGAAAATCTTTTTCAAGTTCATTTTTTAAGGTTTTTATTGAGTCTATGTCTTCAAAAAGGATTTTTAATGGTTTAGAACAAGATATTTCTTTTAAATGTTTATGCAAAATATTTTTACCAAAGAATATATTAATTTCTTGACCAATATAATTAAATCTGTAATAATCTTTTGGATTATTATAAATGTCCCATATTTTTTTGATTTCTAATAATGGTTTTTTCATTTTCTCAATAAAAAACTCCTCAAAAATAATTTAACCTCTTTTATTTTAATAAGGTTTAACATATAACAGATTCCAAGGTAAACAGCAGTTGCTAAAATCAAACAAATCGCAGCCTCAACAAATTGGTTTATATTCAATAATGCCTTAACGATTGCTACTGTAATTACAAAAAATACAGCTGCAAATATAACCTTAAACCAAAATGATAAACTTGATTTTACCTTAACAAAATGATTTAATTTTACAGAAGATAATATCATTACAATAAAATAACTTAGTGTTGTTGTTATAGCAGCTCCATTTATTCCAAAAAGAGGTATAAGGATTAAATTAGCAATTACATTAAATATGACTGCAATGAATATAATCTTTGTTGTTTCCTTTGGTTTTCCAATAAATCTTATGATTATTATGTCCATAAATCCAATTGTAAAAAATACAATCCCTATAGAAAGGATCTGCATAGCTAAATAACCGCTAACATACTTTGCACCAAATAATAATGTGATTATGGGTTTCGGAAAAACAAACAGAACAAGAATCATAGGAACTATTAATACTAAAGAATAATCTCTTAATATTTTTATTCCATTGCTTAATCTTTCTTTAAGATTTTTAGCCCACAATTCACTTACCATAGGAGCCAAAACACTACGGACTGATTGAGTAAACATACTCAATACCATAACAGTCGGTAAGACAACATTATAGATTCCAACTTCTTCCAAAGACCTAAAATATGTTAACATAAGAGTATCAACATAACCAATTATTAATAAACCAATTGAAGCTAAAAAAGATGCAAATGCAAAATTTTTGATTTTTTTTGCCAAATCAGAAGAAAATTTTATTTTTCTGAAATAACCCTTATATTTAAGCAGCCTTGGCAAGAACAACAATATGGTTAACACAAACCCAAATAATATGGCATAAGTTGGTAAATACACGTTTTTTTCAAAGCCAAGTAAAAGAAATAATATAACAAAAATTGTAAAAGAAAATTTTCCAAAGAAAGTAGAAAGACCAACAAAAAAGAAGTCTTGAAATCCCTTAAATATTAAATTTAGAGTATGAAATATTACAGTTAATATCATAACTATAGAAAACAATCTTATTATAAACAAAGCTTCCAGGGTCTTAAAAAAATTTATTGCTAAAAAATTTGAACTCAGAAATAAAAAAATAGAGATGATTATAGCAAGTGAAGCCATAATTAAAGTTGGGAAAAAAATAGAAAATGTTAGTTTTTCATACTTCTTTTTTGCTTTAAACTCTACAATATATTTTACCAAAGGTGCACCAAAACCAAAATAAGCAAATATGGTAGCAAACATAATAAGAGTATAAACAGCATAAAACAGACCAAATTGAGAAGTTTCTAAATTTCTAGCTAATAATGTCCTTGTTACATAACCTGTAAGATAGGCAAGAAATGTAAAAGTAAATATAAAAAACAATCCTTTTAGCCCCCTAGATAGATAATTTGTCATTTAAAGAACAGATTGAGTGGGTTTTAAAAGGTTTATGAATTTGTTGCTGTGTCTCATAACTAATAAATTTTAATATCATAAAAATCGGTCGCAAGCATCCTACTCCTGCCTTTAGGCAGGAGTTTGAATGGACGCTTGCATTTATAGACTGATTTTTAGGATGCTCAGAGTCGAGCCTTTATCTACGGACTAAAGTCCAATAGTTTTAAGCTCGACTCCGACATAATCATTTCTTTATTATATTCTTATAATACCAGTCAACTGTAAGTTTAATGCCTTCTTTTAACTCAGTAGAAGGCTCCCAATTCAATTTCTGCTTCATCTTCTCAGTAACAAGAATTTTTTTCATTGCTCCATCGGGTTTTTCTGTTTGATAAACAAACTTACCTTTCCATCCAACAATTTCTTTAATAATCTCGGCCATGTCTTTTATTGAAATTCCTTTTCTTACACCTATGTTCATTATCTCGTTTGGATCAAATTTATCAATGTTTTCAATTGCCTTTAAGATTGATTCAGCACCATCTTTAACAAAAAGCCACTCTCTTACAGGATTGCCTGTACCCCATATCTCAACTATTTTTTTATTTTTTTCTTTTGCATCAATTATTTTTGATATTAATGCGCCTAATGCATGAGACCTTATAATTTCAAAATGGTCATTTGGACCATACATATTAGGAAATATGAGGTGAATTGGTTTGAAGTCTTTATTTTTCTTGCAATATGCAAAACAAGCCCCCCATACCATCTTTCTTGGAAGACCATAAGTTAAAACAGAATCATGCATTGGTCCATCCCACCATTTGCTTTCTTCATATTCTTCCATATTACCAGGATATGTGCAGTTAGGCATTATATTAATAAAATTATTGATCCCAACCTCATTACAAGCTCTAACTATATTAAGACCTATTTTAACATTATCTTCAAAGACCTCAACAGGATGAAGTCTATTGTAAGCAATTCCCCCTACATGGGCTGCACAATGAACCACTATATCTGGTTTTATTTTTTCTAGCTGAACTTTAAAAAAATCATAATCTAAAATATCTATGCTATCTGTTTTATCCATTGAAAAAACTTCATAACCTTTTTGTTTTAGTAAATTCACTACATTCTTCCCTAAAAATCCTTTTCCGCCAGTAACTGATATTTTCATTTTTATATATTGTTGTGGCTATAAGTATATAAAACTTTTTAGTATGGTCTTTATTATTTTTTTCGTTTTTTAATAAAAATTTAACTATCGGTGTATTTATATATTTTTACTTCTGTTTTACTACTTTCATAAATGAGCTCAGTATTTTCAGGTAAGGTTCCTTTAAATTTCTTATTAACCCAATAATAAACCTTGCTTTGATTATAAGGAATCAAATCCAAAATTGGTTTATTTGCTCTATCAGAATAATAAGTTAATCCTCCAGAAGATGGAACCATCAAAGCGTCTTCCGGAATATTTTCTTTAAGCCATTTAAAGTCATCTACATATTTTTTATGGGTTCCTGCTGCCACTTCTACCTTAACGAACTCCGCAACAACAAAAATAATTATGCAAATGATTAATGAAAACCAAATAATTTTTTTTAATTTTAGATTTTTACTGAAACTAAATATTTTATTAAAACCATAACCCCAAATTATTGCTAAAGCGGGCAAAGCAGGTAAAAACAATCTCAAAAAGAAATCAGGCCAATCGAGAAGAAAAATAATCATCATAATAATATAAGATAGTATCCATATCCACAAAATCCATTTAACTTTCCATGGTTTTCTCAAAAATATGCCAATAATCAAGGGCAAAAAGAAAATTAGAGTTATTATACCCCATGCAATCAGGGAATAAGGTCTAAATGGAAAATAAGAAAGATTCTCTGTCAAACCTAAAGGAACACCAAACAAATCAAGATAAGCTGTTAATAGATGATGGGGCAAACGTGCTAACCCCATATTATATAATCCTCCAGTATGTATCAACATTCTTTCAGCAAGTTGGAATGGGTGAAATCCTAATGATGCAAAAAATGGGTTTAATAAAGGATAAAATGGATTTCCAAAGTAATAAGCATTTCTTATATACCATGGCAAGCCTATAATAAATGTTATAGCAAAATATGAAATTAGTTTCTTAATAAAATTTTGAATATTTTTGTTTTCTCTAAAAATCAAGAAAATAATCAAAGGGAATAAAAATAGCATACTATACTTCGTAAAAAGTCCCAATCCACAAAATATAGCTGAAAGATAAAACTTTTTTTTATGTAATAAATATAAAGTAGTAATAACAAAGAATATTATTGTTGCATCAACATGTGAAATGGTACTATAATACATATGTATGGGAATGAATGTTAAAAAAATAAGTGAATAAAGGGCTATTTTTTTATTTATTAAATCTTTGACAAATAAATAAAAAACAATCAAAGTTAAAGAGCCAAATATGGGGTTAACAAAATTCATTGACTTCAAAGCCACATGTTCACCAAATACTAAAAACATCTTATAAAAAAGTGCAGCGATTAAATGAAATAATATGGGCCTGCTCAAAACAGGAATCTCTCCTAAAAATTCGTAAAGAGGTATTCTACCAAATTCGGCAATAAATCTAGCAACGGCCAAATGCTTACATGAATCGCCCGAAGGATAAACAAAAAGGGTTATTGCAAATCTTATTATTATACCTAAAATTATAATTATTATTGCTGTTTGAGTATATTTATCAAGTTTCTTAAATTTTTCTATTAAATTGAATCCAAACTTTTTATAAATCTTCTTTATAGAAACAGGGCATTCTTTTGTTGTTTTACATTGAATATTATTATTACATCCATTGCATAATTTAATTCCAAAAAAATTTATTTCCATTTTATTTTGTCTATATTAATTAAAAACCAATCTTATAAGGTCGAACAAATCAGACGTACAGCTTTGACAAGTTATCTAAAGATGTATAACTTTCCATATTAATTTTTCTCAATTATAAAAGCAAATTGTTGGAGGGGATACCAAAATGGTTTTTTAAAATTTATCTTTCTATATCTTAAATTTAATTCATCAAAAAAATGCTTCCATTCTTTAATTGTTTTTTGAGTAAATGTTTTTTCCATTTTTTTATTAGTAATATAATTCAAAAAAACATCTAAAAACCAAGCCCAAAACCCGGGTTCTATATCATAAATTAGCAATTTGTTTGCAACTCTTAAAGCTTCTTTTATTGCTTTTTTTTGATCTTCTATATGGTGTAATGCGTCAATCATAAGGGCAAAATCAAAAGAATTGCTCCCAAAAGGCAGAATATATGGGTTGTTCATCTGTCTATATTTTATATCTTCTGCATAATTTAAGATATCTGTTCCAGTAATATCACATTTAAATTTATCTCTGATCATCTTTGTTATTATCCCATTCCCACACCCAATATCTAATACTTTTAGATCTTCATTTAAGCAATTCTTAAAAGCTAACAGGACCACATATCCTCTAATCTTTTGCGTAAACATTTTTACTGGTTTTCTTTCTTATAAAATTTGATTATATTATCACAAACATACTTTATTTGTTCTTCTTTTAGATTGCAAAAAACTGGCAAAGATAATCCTTCATCATAAGCTTTGTTTGTATTTGGAAAATTATTTGCGTTAGAATTTAAAGATGAATAACAAGGTTGCAGATGTAATGGATAAAAAAATCTTCTTGTTTGTATGCCTTTATTCTCAAGATAAGGTATAAGTTGAGTTAATCTTTCTACCCTAATGTTTGCTCTAAATGGGACAAAATTAGAATAGTTGTTCTCTTCTACAAATTTTATCTGATGAATATCTTTTAGAAAAGATTTATATAAATTATAATTTCTTAATTTTATTTTTTCAATCTCTTTAAATTTATTTAATTGTGCTACCCCCACAGCACATTGTAAATCAGTCATCCTGAAATTCATACCTAATTTTTGATGAATGAAAGTGCCGCTGTTTGGTCTTCCTTGGTTTCTTAATAACTTAAGTTTTTCATATATAGCTTTAGTATTTGTTAAAATCACTGCACCTTCGCCAGTAGTGATGGTTTTATCTGCAAAAAAAGATATTATCCCTGTATCACCTAAAGTTCCTGTATGAACCCCCTTATAGAAAACACCAAAACCCTGAGCTGCATCCTCAATAATTTTAAGATTATGTTTATCTGCAATTTCAATTATTGGGTCCATATCACAGGACTGACCATAAACATGCACAGGCATTATTGCCTTGGTTTTGGGTGTTAAAGCTTTTTCAATTTTTGTGGAATCAATGTTTAAATCCGAATTAGAAATATCAACAAAAACAGGTTTCGCTCCTGTAAACATAACAGATGCTGCTGAAGCGTTGAATGTAAAATCCGGAACTATAACTTCGTCCCCTGTTTTAATGTTGTTGGCTAACAAGGACAAATATAAAGCTAAAGTTCCGTTAGGAGCTAAAACAGCATACTTTGCTTTTGTGAATTCCTGAATTTTTTCTAAAAACTCTTTTGAAAAAGGACCTTCAGTTAACCATCCAGTTTCTATAACCTTTTTAAGATTATTTAATTCGTCTTTATTTAGATATGGTTCCAATTGAGGGACTTTGTAATTCATATTGCTTACGTTTTAGTTTAGTTTGAATTTTTTAAATGAGATCCAACTCATTCTTAATAATAAAAAGACATGCTTTAAAAAACTTTTTATGGTTTGGCCATAAGCTTTTGAATGCCCATATTCTCTCGGCCTATAATGAACAGGTATTTCAATTACTTGAAGATTATTTTTAATGGCACCAAAGATTAATTCGAAATCTCCAAAAGGGTCGAAATCTCCAAAATGATCAATATTGTTTCTTATTTTTAAATAATTTTTTTTAGAAATTGCCTTAAAACCGCAAAGAGTATCTGTAAATCTTTGTCCTAATATAGCGGTAAATAGATTACCAAAAAACCGATTTCCTATGTAATTAAAAAAAGGCATAGAATTTTTTTCCATTTTGTAAACAAAACGACTGCCATTTATGTAATCACCTTTTCCTTTGATATATGCATCCCAAAAAAGAGATATCTCTTCAGGAGGTGTTGTTAAATCTGCTTCAAGCCAACATACAAAATCTCCTTTAGCATGATCAAAACCCATCCTGAATGCATCGCCTTGTCCTATGCCTTTTTGTTTTAAGAGTTTGATGTCTTTTTTAGGATATTTTTTAATCATTTCCTTTATTTTTCCAACTGTATTGTCTTTGGAATGGCCTTCAACAAAAATAATTTCAGTATGTTTTCCCATTTCTGGGATTCTTTTTACTAAACCTTCAATATTTCCTTCTTCATCACGGCAGGTAATCACTACTGAAGTTGTTAATTTAGATGTGTTTTCTGGAGGCTTATTTAATCTGGCAATTACAAATTGTTCTAATGATAGATGTCTTATAAGCGGCAATTTTCCGATAAATTTATTGAATATTGTTGTTATTATAGGGATATATTTTGGGAAAAGCAAGAAAAAATCCTTTTTAATGACTTGGTAGCCTGAAATATTAAAAAAGTTTTCAACATCGTCGATAGATAACCAATTGAAGATTATTTCAGGCATTTTTAATCCTGATTTTTGTGATAATCTAATGATTGGATTCCATAATTGATTATAACAATTTATTATTATTCTTGTATCATGGGTAGCCATTTTTGATATTCTTTGCAATAGTCGCTGAATATCTCTCACAGAATTAAGAGTTCCTGAAATTATGATGTAATCAAATTTTTTGTTTGATGAAAATTCTTCTATGTCTTGACAAATAAAATTTATATAAGGGTATTTTTGTTTAGCAATTTTTAACATTTCTTCGCTAATATCAACACCAATGCCATAGGAAGGAAAAAGATTTCCAATAAGGTTGCCTGTTCCGCATCCTAATTCTAAGATAGAACTATGTTTTGGAATTAAAAAGCGATAATATCGTAATATCTCCTTATGATAGAACTTATTTCTTCTAATCCATTTATATCTTCTTTTTGCTAAAGAGTCATAATGGATTTTTAATTTTTTAAGAATGTTTTGATTTATCATGTTGGATTTTTTAATTCATCATCAATCATTATCTTAACCAGTTCTTTGAATTTGACTTTTGGCTCCCATCCTAATTTGTTCTTTGCCTTTGTTGCATCTCCAATAAGCAAGTCAGTCTCGCTTGGTCTAAAATATCTTTCTGCAATCTCTATTATAACTTCACTTGTTTTTGTATTGATGCCTTTTTCATCTAAACCACTGCCTTCCCATTTTATAGGCATACCTAAATAACTTGCGCATTCTTCTACAAACTCCTTTACAGTATGTGTTTCGCCAGTTGCAATTATATAATCATCTGGTTTTTCTTGTTGGAGCATCATCCACATTGCTTCAACATACTCTTTTGCATAACCCCAGTCTCTTTTAGCTTCAAGATTTCCAAGAAATAATTTCTTTTTAATGCCTTTTTTAATAGCTACTAATCCTCTTACAATTTTCTTTGTTACAAATGTGTTTCCCCTTCTAGGAGACTCATGATTGAACAGTATTCCATTGCATGCAAACATACCATGTGCTTCCCTGTAATTTATAGTTGTCCAATATGCAAAAACCTTTGCGCATGCATAAGGGCTTCTTGGATAAAAAGGAGTTGTTTCTTTTTGAGGAGTTTCCTTCACCTTTCCAAACATTTCAGAACTAGAGGCCTGATAAAATTTTGATTTAAAATGATTTTCTCTTAATGCCTCTAGTATTCTTAGGGTTCCTAAAGCAACTGTATTTGCTGTATATTCTGGTACATCAAAACTAACCCTTACATGGCTTTGTGCACCAAGATTATATATTTCATCAGGCTTGACCATTCTTAATATCTTGTTTATACTGCTTGCATCAGTCAAGTCACCATAAACAGTATCAAAATGAGGAGTTTCATAAATATGATTTATTCGTTCTGTATTAAATACGCTTGACCTTCTCTGAATCCCAACTACTTTATATCCCTTTTTAAGTAAAAATTCTGCTAAATAAGACCCATCTTGTCCTGTAATACCTGTAATTAGTGCTGTTTTCACAATTAATCCCCTAAAATAGAATAAGATGATAATATTTAAATGTTTTTGTTATTTATAGATTTATAAACCTTAACATCTGTATACAGGCTATCATCAACTAAATCAAAGTTTTCTTCAATGACATTTAGAGATAAAGGTTCTAGTTTATGTGAATATTGCTCAAAATAATAATCTGTTGATGAATAATCATTTATAACGTATCTGTCCAGGTTATAAACAAGCCCATGGACAAAAGGATAAAATATAGAATCTTTAGGTGTATTTGATTTTACCCATTCAAAATCGTCAAGATATTTAATGTGTTGCTTTGATGCTATGCTTGCTTTTGCAAATTCTCCTAAAGTGAATATTACAATACATACAATTAATATTGTCACAATAAGTTTTCTATTTATTTTTAAACTAAATATTTTATTAAATTCATTTTAATGCACAAATTATGTTAAAGTAAAATTTTTTGGTTTACTAAAGGAACCCTACATGCTTAACAGGTTTTGAGATGTTATCTAGCCCCCTATTAATATCATCATTCCTGCAAAAGTAAGGACAATCAGAAAAGTCTATATTATTAAAGACTTCAATTATTCTTGGTGATGTCCAGAGTTCTTTTAGTGTATTCTTGTTTAAATCACCAATAAAATATTTATTTTTTTGCCTATGACACAAACAGGCAAATACCTTAAAGTCCGCTGTTACAACAGTATTAAAGAACATTCCAATACATTTTTTATATGGACGTTTCTCTTTATCATCAAAACGCCTGTATTTATGATAGGATGCTGTTACCTTGAAGTTTTTGTTTTCATATAGCTCTTTTGCTTTTTCTAATTCTTCATCAACCTTTGTAAAATCCCCTGTAAATGGTCTAAGCTGTGCAAAGTCAACACCACATTCTTTGCTTAACCTAAAAAAGTTTAAAATGTCTGGTTTTGTCATTTCACTTGTTAAAAAGCCTGTTCCCCATGCTACCTTCCCATTAAGTTCTTTCTTAAGCTTTGTAAACATTTTCATATTTCCAACAAGTTTTTGAAATGCTTTTTCACCCAAACCATGTGTTTTTTTATACATCTCAGGTGTTCCTGCATCAAGGCTTATTCTAATGTATGAGCAGCATTCAATTATTGCCTTTGCTTTTTCCCTATCAAGAGAAAGGCCATTTGAATTAAGCCCAATCTTTAATCCTTTTCCTTTGATATAATACAAAATTTTTACAAAATCTGGGTGCAATAAAGGTTCTCCTCCACCACTAATAATAACAGACTTTGCTTCAAATACATCAGCAAGTTCATCTACAAGCTTTTTTACTTGATTAAATGTGAGTGAAACTGGATTGTCTTTTATACCAGTACATGCAGGACAATTGCTATCACATAGGTTTGTTAAGTCAAGTTCAATAGAAATCAAAGTCTTAAATCTATTGAAAAAATAATCCAATTTATCATAATACTTAAAAATTTTTTCAAATGCGTTGAATTCGTTTATTTCCACTGAACTCTTGTCTGCTATCATTTAATAATAACCCCCTTAATTAACATAAAAAACACAATTTATTTAAATAGATTTCTATTTAATTTAGTTTAGGGTGGATTATGACTAGAAAACAAAAAGTAATCATTGTTATGCCTGCTTATAATGCAGCTAAAACTCTTGAAAAGACTTACAAAGCAATTCCAAAGAAAAGCTATGATAATATAATTCTTGTAGATGATTGCAGTAAAGATAATACTGTAGAAATTGCAAAAAAGTTAGGATTAAAAGTAATTGTTCATGAGAAAAACAAAGGCTATGGTGCAAACCAGAAAACCTGCTATAATACTGCTTTGGGAAAAGGGGGGGATATTATTGTAATGCTTCATCCAGATTTTCAATATGACCCCACTTTAGTTCCTGAAATGGTCAAGCCAATAAAAGAAGGCAAGGCTGATGTTGTTTATGGTTCTAGGATGTTAATAAGAGGTATGGCAATGAAAGGGAGGATGCCTTTTTGGAAAAGAGCTGGAAATTTTTTATTAACTATCTACATGAATATCATGTTAGGAACAGAATTTACTGATAGTGCTACTGGTTATATTGCTTATAGCAAAAAGGTACTTAAATCAATCCCTTTTATGTATAATCATGATGGTTATTGTTTTGATGAAGAAGTTATAATTCAGTGTGCTAAGCGTAAATTTAAGATGGTTGAAGTACCAATTCCAACAAGATATGAATATGATTCCTCATCTATAAAGTTTAAGAAAGCTGTTAAATATGGAGTTACTTTATTTTCTGAAATATTCCTTTATAAGTTACAACAGTTGCATCTAATAAATCTTAAGAAATTTAAATAGTCACTTCAAAATTCTTAACTTCAGTTATATTTTCCTAAAGTTCTATTCGAGAATTATCCCCAATAATCACTTTGTTGCCATGGGGAATTCTATTTTTTGTTTCAAATACTGAACCACGTCCAAAGATACTGCTGATTAAACGTTCTTTAGTGTTGATAATAACATTGTCCATAATAATTGAGTTTTCTATTTCTCCTTTTCTAATGGAAACATTGTTGCCTATAGAAGTGTATGGGCCGATAAATACTTTTTCCCCCATAGTACAGTTACCCCCTATAATTGCCGGACCTCTGATTATAGCATTATTAGCTATTTTACAATTCTTTCCAATTCTAACCCTGCCTTGTATATTAGGGTTGATAAGATTATCTTTTGTTCCCTCTTCGAGTTTGATATAGCTATCCAGTATAAGTTGGTTGGCAGCTAGAAGTGATTTAGCATCTCCAGTATCTTTCCACCATCCAACTACTTTTTCAAATCCAGCTTTGTAGTTATTTTCAATCATCCATTGCATAGTATCTGTTACTTCAAGTTCATTACGCCATGAGGGTTTAATATGTTTAATTGCTTCAAAAACTTCTTTAGTAAAGCCATATATCCCTACTATGGATAAATTTGTTGGTGGGTTTTTTGGTTTCTCTAATAATTTCGTTATAACTTTTTTTTGTTCATCAATAAGGGCAATGCCATACTCTTTAGGATTTGGTACTTCAGTCAACATAAGGCTTAAAGAATTATCGCTATTTTTGAAATTATTAACAAAATTTTTGATACCTCCTTTAATAAGATTGTCTCCTAGATACATAATAAAATCTTCGTCTTTAAGGTAATCTTTTGAAACTAGGATTGCGTGGGCCAGTCCCTTTGGTTCATCTTGGTAGATATAGGTTATTTTACATCCCAATTTAGTTCCATCTCCTACTGCTTCTATTATCTGTTCTTTGTTTGGACCTACAACAATACCTACATCTTTTATTCCTGCATTCACTAAATCCTCTATTACATAGTGTATAATGGGTTTATTAGCTATGGGTATAAGCTGTTTTTGGAGGGTATTTGTTATTGGCCTAAGCCTCACTCCATGTCCTCCAGCAAGTATTAATCCTTTCATTTATCTGCCCCCAATTCCTATCACCACTATATCTAATTTTAGGAATACTCAAATATTTATAAGTTTAATGTTTTTTTATTATAATGGCTCTATTTCTTTAAATTTAGGGTTATTTTTATCTTTTTCTGAAATTATCAATTCATCCCCCCTTATTCCATATTTACCAAGTTGCCAATCAATATTTACATCAGGATCATTCCATATCATTCCTGATTGAGATTCTTTATTGTAAAAATTTGAAAATTGATATTGGAGTGTTGTGTTGTTTTCTAAAACCAAATATCCATGAGCAAATCCCTTAGGAACTAATAGCATCTTTTTATTTTCTTCTGTTAGTTCAGTAGAAAACCATTTACCATAAGTTGGGGAATTCTTTCTGAGATCTACAACAACATCTAAAACAGCACCCTTGCTTACATAAAGTATTTTATCTCTTGTAAAAGGGGGTTTTTGAAAATGTAATCCTCTTATGACATCTTTTTTTGATATTGTTTGGCTATCTTGAACAAAATCAACATCTATGCCTATTTTTTTAAATTCTTTTTTGTCATATATATCAAAAAAACAACCCCTATCATCATTAAAGATATCAGGTTCAATTATTAATAGACCTTCAAATTCTGTTTTAGTTATCTTCATTTTTATAATTTTTAACTGATTCCACTATTTTATTAAATTCTTCATCAGTCATGGTTGGGTAAAGAGGTAATACCACTACTTTTTTCCATTCTTCTTCTGCAACAGGACATTTAACAGTTATTCCATTTTTTTGATAATAGTCTTTATAAAAACTAAATAAATGAAGTGGTTTAAAGTTGGTTGTTGTTTGTATGCCTTTTTTTAAAAGATATTCCATAAGTTTGTTTCTATCTCCTTCTTCAACCCTTAAGATATAAAGCCAATAAGCATTTTTTGCATAGTCCTTATCAACAGGAGTTTTTAACCATTTTAAATCTTTAAACACTTTATTATATTTTTCAAGTATTTTTCTTTTTTTATCATTCATATCATCAAGTTTTTTTAGCTGAGCTATTCCAATACTTGCCGCAATGTCATTCATATTATATTTATATCCTAACTCAATTATATCATATTCCCAAGGTTTTCTTTTTCCAGAGAATCTTTTTAAAGTATCTTTATCCATTCCAACCCATCTCAAACTTCTTATTTTGTCTATCATCCTCCCTTCTTTATTGGTAGTTAACATACCACCATCTCCTGTTGTCATGTTCTTTTTTGCTTCAAAACTAAAACATGTAAAATCAGAATCTAGGTTGCCTATTTTTTTACCTTTATATTCTGCTCCTGCACAGTTTGCAGCATCTTCTATTAGAGAAATTCCTTTTTCTTTAGCAATACTTATAATTTTATCCATGTCACATATATGTCCTCCGTAATGGACCGCTATAATGGCTTTTGTTTTTGGATTTATTTTTTTCTTTAAATCATTTGTATCCATAAGCAAAGTTTCTCTGTCAACATCTACTAATATTGGTTTAGCTCTACAGAAAAGAACTGCATGTCCTGTTGAAGCAAAAGTCATTGATGGGATTAAAACTTCGTCGCCTTCTTTTATTCCTGAAGCAATTAGTGATAAATGTAATGCTGCAGTACCAGAATTTAAAGAAATGGCATTTTTTGCTTCTATATATTTTTTAAATTCCTCTTCAAATTTTTTTGTTTTTGGTCCAAGTCCAATCCAATGTGAATCAAAAGATTCTTTTATCTCTTCTAATTCTTCTTTCCCGAGAGTTGGTTTAAATATAGGTATCATTCTCTTTTGGGAATAAATTAAAACATCTATATAAATTTATTGAAAAGCGTGGCTCAAAGAGAGACCACATAGGATATGATTTAACCAAGGCTTTATAAACATAAATTTTATATAATCTTTAATATTCCATTATTTAACTTATATTTTTAAAGGAGAAACTTTATGGACATAGAAGAAGAAAGATTAAGAGAAAGTATCAAGAATAGTGTGATGGGATTATTTAGGTTAAAAAAACAAAAAGATGTGTTTGTAAAAGGCTCTTCAAGAGTACAATATGCAGGGGCTGTTTTTGATGATAAAGAATCTTGGGCATTTATAAACTCTTTTTTAGATGGTTGGTTTGGTACAGGTAAAAAAGCAGAACTATTTGAGAATATGCTTGCTGAATTTATTGGTATGAAACATGGTATGGTTACAAACTCTGGTTCTTCTGCAAATCTTTTAGCTATTTCTGCTTTAAAATCAAAACAATTTGAGAGTAAATTAAATGATGGTGATGAGATTATAGTTTGTGCTAATTCTTTTCCAACAACTGTTAATCCCCTTATTCAGAATAATTTTAAACCTGTTTTTGTTGATTGTGAGTTAGGAACTTATAATCCCAGTATTGAATCTATAAAAGAAGCGATATCTTCAAAAACAAAGGCTATATTTATTGTGCATACATTAGGTAATCCTAATGATATGGTTGCTCTTAAAGAGATTGCAGAAGACAAGAAGATCTTGTTGATAGAAGATGCGTGCGATGCTCTTGGTTCTTCCTTTAAGGGTAAAAGATGCGGCAGTTTTGGCATTATGTCCACTTATAGTTTTTATCCTGCACACCATATAACAATGGGGGAAGGTGGAGCTGTATTATCCAATAGCTTAAATATGGATAGGATATTAAGGAGTTTAAGAGATTGGGGGAGAGCTTGTTATTGTAAACACAATGAGAAAAAGTCTAATGGTGCATGTGGCAGAAGATTTGATTTTAAATTTAAGAATCTTCCTTATGGTTATGATCATAAATACGTTTATAGTCATATTGGTTATAATTTAAAACCCCTTGAATTTCAATGTGCTTTTGGGATTGAGCAATTTAAGAAATTACCTCAATTTATTGAGCAGAGAAAGAGAAATTTTGATATAATGCAATCTTTCTTTAAAAAATATGAAGATTTGTTTGTTTTGCCAAAATCAATTCCTGATGCAGAACCCTGCTGGTTTGCCTATCCTCTAACAATTAAAGAAGGGTCTCCTTTCAAAAGACTAGACATTATAAAATATCTGGAAAAAAATTTAATTCAAACTAGATTATTATTTTCAGGTAATGTATTAAGACAACCAGCTTACGAAGGAATTAACCATAGGGTTTCAGGAAACCTTAAGAATTCGGATATAGTTACAGAAAGGACATTTTTTATAGGTATTTATCCAACTATTAATAAGGAAAGAATTTCTTATATGCAAGAGGTCTTAACAAAGTTTTTGGAAAAACATGCTAAGAGATAATTTGTTTCTTTTTTTTAAGATATTTTATTGTTTTGTATCCAAAATAAAAAAGAATGATAATTGATGAAAGAATAGTTATTATTAATCCTTTTCTAAAGCTCCTTGGATAATATTTAAAGGTTATGTATTCAGAGTCTATTGGGATATAAACAGCGCTTAAAACACCGTTAGATAATAAAATTTCTGTTTCTTTTCCATCAATCTTTGCAGTCCATCCAGGATACAATGTATATTTTTCACTGACAAACAAAAATGAATTCTCTTTATTATCCAAACTGATTCTCATGAAATTTGGTGTTTTATCATAATAACTAATGATTTTAATCTTTTTCATAGTTTTATTTACTTTATTTAATTTTAAAAATAATTCATCAATCTCTTCATTTGACAACATATTTTTTCCATCTAAAACATCTGGAAAAATTGCCCCTCCTTTATTTTTGTATGATTCTAAGATAAATTGGGAATTCTGTGTGATAGATCCTTGTGTTAAGAAAACAGCATCATATCTTCTTAACTCATTTATCCCATAGCTGTCTATTGTTTCTTTTCCTTGCACTATTATTGTTTTGCTTGGATCAAAGTTAGGATTAATCAATAATCCATACATCAACTGTTTAACATTATCTTCTTGACCAACAATCAAAATAGGTGTTGGAGAAATAAATGCTCTTGGTAGGAATTTTTTATTTTTATACAAGTAAGCAGTATTATTATATTTCTTTTTGCTTATTGTATCTAAAGGAACATCATCAAACCTTTCCACAAATTCATAATCTGTATTATTAATCTCATTTGCAGAAATTATATACTTAACATTTAGCATCCCCCACAATTTTGCAGGCGATCTAAAAGTTGAAGCCAAAAATGTATGGAAGTATCTACTATCCCAGAGGGGACCATACATACCATAAATTGATTCTAAGTTCAATGGTATACTAGACCCTAAAAAATTATTCCAATCAACTCCTGCTACTTCTATAACATGAAATCTAAAGATATCTTTGTCTTCAGCTATTTTCAAAAAAACAGGATTGTTCTCAGTTATAGAATAATGTTCAAATCCACTTCTAAAATTAGAAAGTGATTCTTGGTCTATGAATAAAAGATTTCCGGCAACCAAAACAATTACAATTAAAAAAATAACATTCATTTTCTTTAGAGAATAATTTTTTGTTTTTAATTTTTCAAATAAATAATTCATTCCAAATCCTGCCATTAAAGCAGCGCATACAACATAAATAATCAAAGACCTGTCTAAGCCTCTTTGAGATTTTATTCCTGGGAAATTGTAAATATATTTTAAAAATATTCCTGATGCAAAAATAGAAACCAAAACCATTGTTATTATTAAGAACAACATCATATCTTTTTTTCTTATCTTATAATCCTTGTTCTTAAAATAAGAATAAATTCCAAATACCATAAGGCCTAATCCAACTAAACCAATTTGGCCACATCTACTTCTACCAGCTTTGGAATCATGATGAAGAGAATAAACAAAAGTATCAATAAAATTATTCCATTCCAAGTGCCCTACCCTCATTATTTCTTCCATAGGCAAACCAACACCCCTATTTGTAAATGATGTCCATTCATTTCCTGGCAAAAACCTTACAGCAGACAAAGAAAATGTAAGAGCGAGGAATATTATTAAAATCAAAGAGGATTTTATTAGTCTGCTTTGCCAGTTTTTTCCGAATATCTTAAAAAACAAATAAAATGAAACAAAACCAACTGCATAATACCATTGTAAAATACCTCCACTTAGAAAATGTAATGCAAAAACTAATCCTAGAATTACAGAATATCTGATAAAATGGAGCTTGCTCTTAAATGATTTTATAGCTAAAAATAATTCTAGAGGAATATAAGATAAACCATAAACCCAGAAGGGATGATTTAAACTACTAATTAAAAGGTAAGGGCATAAAGAATAAATAACAGATGAAATCAAAGCAGATTTTTTATTTGTCGAAAACCGCCAATCAGAGACCTGTAGCGTATTGCTTGATGTAGATTGTTCAAGCGGTTTTTGAGCATCCTTAGAAACGCTTTGCGTTTCTGGGGCACAAAAAATCTTCGATTTTTTCGTGTGCTCAGAAATTTTCGATTTCTGACATTTTAGGATTTCATAAGCAAGAAAATACATTCCTAACCCAGCTAAAAGTAGATGTAATATCATCATTAGATTTAGTGTTGCATATGGATGCAGGAATAATGATAAAATTATTGCTACAGGATACTGCAAAGGCAGTCCAAAACTAAATAAAGGCCTGCCGCTAAAAGTCATATGATCCCACAATGGCCAGCTTTTATCTTCAATAACATACTGCTTTAAAAAATGATAGCCAGGAGTATCAGAATTTCTCCAGTCTCCGTTCCTTTTAGAATTATTTAAATTAAGTAAAGGGCCACTTAACAAAAGAGCAAGAATAACTATAAAAAGAACATAATAAAAATGAGGCCATTTTATTAATTTTTTTAACATATTCTTTACCGACCTTTCAAATATTTTACCTGTATTTTCCTTTCATACTATTTAATCTTACCTTTAAAATATCATAAAACATCCTAACAGAATCTTTTACAGGACTTACCTTGGTGTTTATGCTATTTCTCCAAACAATAGGAACTTCCTTAATTTTAAATCCTTTTTTTCTAGCAATAAATAACACCTCAACATCAAATCCAAAACCATCTATTTTTTGCTTGCTAAATATCTCTTTTGCTGCTTTTTTTGTGAATAACTTAAAGCCGCACTGTGTATCCCTTATTCCCTTAACTGTTAATATTTGTACAAAGAAATTAAATATTTTACCCATATACTCTCTGTAAAAAGGTTGTCTTATCTGGATATCGGATTCTTTAAGGGCCCTTGATCCTATAATAACATCATATTTTTTAATATAGTTCATTAATTTTTCTAATTCTTCAATAGGTGTTGATAAATCCGCATCTGAGAATAATAGATAATCTCCTTTAGCAATTAACATACCTTCCTTAACAGAATACCCTTTTCCCATGTTTTTTCTTTTTTTATTTATCTTTACATTCCTAACTCCCCTAACAACATCCCTTGTTCTATCCCTGCTTCCATCATCCACTACAATAATTTCATAACTATACTTTTTAGAATCCAAATAAGAAATAATCCTCTCCAAGGTTTTACCTATTCTTTTTTCTTCATTATAAGCAGGAATAATAACTGATAACATATAATACACCCCTCAAGCAAAGATAAAATTTATTTATTTATAAATACTTTGTTTATTTAAATAAAACTAATTTCCGCAAAGTTTTTAAGTATGCTAAAATAATAGAATTTCGGGGGAATATAATGATTTTAATGAAGATAATAAAAGAAAGAGGAGTTAAGGTTATTTTAAAATATCTTATTTTAAGTCCTTTGTTAGAGGTTGTATTAAAGTTATTGCCTTATTCTCCATTAAGAATTTTATTTTTGAATATCTTAGGGGCAAAGATTAGTTATAATGCTATAATATATAATATCAATCTAATTAACTATGATATTGGGTCTTTAAAGAACCTAAAAATAGGTAAATTTGCACATATAGAACCAGGAATTTTAATAGACGTTTATGATAGGGTGGATATATCAGACTATGCCAGTATGGGTCCTAATTGTACTATTATAAGTCATTCAAAAGCTGGTAATATACTCGAAAAATTTTATCCTCCAAAAAAAATTCCAATTAAGATAGGCAAACACTCTTGGGTAGGTAGTAATACAGTAGTTATGGCGGATGTAGGGGACGAAGCTATAATAGGGCCAGGCTCTGTCGTCAATAAAAATATACCATCTAATAGTATTGCTGTGGGCGTTCCAGCAAAAGTAATTAGAAAGACAAATTAATAATAGAATACAATACAATTAAAAGTATAGGATAACTAAATTTATTTTAAAAGAATAATATTATAGAACTGGATTGAAAGAATATGATTTCAGGAATAGGTGTGGATATCGAAAATATTAAACGTTTTGAAAAAGCGTGTGAAAATAAGAATTTTTTAAACTTAATATTCACAGATAAGGAAATTATATATTGTAAAAATAAGAAAAAACCTTATATGAGTTTTGCAGGGAAGTTTTGCGCAAAAGAATCAATAATTAAAGCATACGATAAAAAGATTATACTTAAAAATATTGAAATAATAAATTTAGAATCGGGAAAATCAGAAGTTAGAATTAATGGCAAAATAAATAATAGGGTCAAATGTAGCATTTCACATACAAATGATTATGCAGTGGCTTTTGTGGTGATTGAGAAATAAACTGAAAAATATCAAAAATAAAGAATGGAAAAAATAAACTCTTCAAAGGAGAAAGAACAACCAAATAAATTAATTAATGAGAATAATTTAAGTTATTATATTAATGAAAGTAAAAAATTAATAAAAAAGAAATCCATGAAAGATGTTAAACTAGCATTTCTTTCAAATTTTACAATTAATGGCCTTGCTGAGACAATGAAGGTATTATGTTTTGAACAAAGGATATATGCCGAAACATATGCTGTTCCTTATAACCAGTATGCGCAGGAAATTCTTAATAAATCCAGCAAATTATATGATTTTAACTCAGATATTATCTTTATCCTCCTTGATTCTGAGCAATTGTTAGATTCTATGTACAAGATGGATGAAAAACAAAGAGAGAAATATACTAAGGAAAAGTTTGATGAGTTAAGGGGGTTAATTAATATATTAAAAGAAAATACAAATGCAAAAATAGTGTTTAATACTCTTTTAGTGCCTCTGTACTCAAGCAGAGGTATTATTGAGAACAAGCAAAAATTTGGTCTTAAGAAATCTATACATAGATTTAATGAAATGTTTGAATCGTTGTCAATAGATGATTCACAATTATTCATATTTGACTTTAATTCATTTTGTTCAAAGATGGGTTATGAAAATCTGGTTGACAGAAAGATGTATTATCTTGGGGATATGAGAATTTCGCCCATGGCATTGGTTAATATTGGTATTGAATATATGGCATATATATTCCCATTGACATCCTCAACAAAAAAATGCGTTATTCTCGATTTAGACAATACATTATGGGGGGGTATTCTTGGTGAAGAAGGCACCGAAAATATAAAACTAGGACCTGAAAAAGATGGAAAACCATTTCTTGATTTCCAGAAAAGACTTCTTGAGCTATTTGAAAGAGGAATTATACTTGCGATAAATAGCAAGAATAATTATAATGATGTTATTGAAGTTATGAAAAAACATAAATATATGTTACTCAAGGAAAATAATTTTGCATGCATAAAAATCAATTGGAAAGACAAAGTTACTAATACGAGAGAAATAGCAAAAGAGTTGAATATTGGTCTTGACAGCCTTGTGTTTTTAGATGATGACAAAACAAATAGGGAATTAATAAAGAAATTTATTCCAGAGGTGATGGTTGTTGATCTCCCTGAAGACCCTTCCCTCTATCCTAAAGTTATTGAAGATTTAAAGGTCTTTAACACATTCACTATAACTGGTGAGGACTTAAATAGGGGTAAGATGTATGTTAGCCAGAAAAAAAGGGGGGAATTAAAATTAAAAGTAAAAGATCTTGAATCATTCCTAAAACAGCTTGGAATCAAGGTTAATATTAGTTCAGCTAAAAAATCAAACATATCTAGAATAGCACAGCTTACCCAAAAAACAAACCAGTTTAATCTTACAACAAGAAGATATCAGGATGCAGATATCAAAAAATTTTCAGAATCTAAAGAATATATTGTAAAATGTATTGATGTTGAGGACAAGTTTGGTGATTATGGTATAACAGGTATAGCTATAGTCAAGAAAAATAAAGAAGATTGGCTTGTTGATAGCTTTTTATTAAGCTGCAGGATATTGGGAAAGGAAATTGAGAAAGTTTTTCTTGGTTTTATTATTGAAGAAGCAAAGAAAGAAGGTATTAAAAAATTGATTGGGGAATTTATATCCACAAAAAAGAACTCCCTTGCAAAAGATTTTTACAAGAGCAATAAATTTGAACTTGGGAAGAAAACTAATGAAAAAGAAATTTGGAATTTCGATTTAAAAAATAAATATGATTATCCCAAATTTTTTATAATTACCAAAGACATTTAAAAATGCCAAAAGAAAAATCAATTATCAATAAATTAAAAAAGATGAATTTTGTAAAATATACCCTAACTGGAATAATTGTAACCATAGTATCCACTTTTTTGCTCTGGTTTTTTGTTGATATCTTACATCTAATGGCTTCAGTAACAGCTATATTCATTTCTCCATTTATATTCTTCTTTCAGTTTTTTTTGTATAAGAAACTAAAAATGTTTAATGATAATAAAAGCAATTTTATAAAATATATGATTATTTGGATCTTTCTTAATCTTTTAGTAATATTTTTATTATGGCTATTTGTAGACATAATACACTTTCGGGTTGTGATAATCAATCCAATTATTGTTATTTTTATGTTTATTTTTAGATTTTGTTTATTCAAATGGTTTAATACGCTTACAAAGGAGTCTCAAAAAGAAACTTAAAAAATGTCAAAACAAAAAAGGATTAAAGATAATATTTTTATGAGGTAATGAAATGAAAACTTTGAAGGAATTGGTTTCAAATATATTAGGGATTGACAAAGAGGAAATTAATGATAATTCTTCACCAGATAATATTAACTCATGGGACTCTTTTAATACACTTATGCTTGTTTCGGAGATTGAAAAGAATTTTAATGTAAAATTTAATATGGATGAGGTTATGTCTATAAAGAATATTAATGATATTAAAAAGTTGTTAGGAAAACATGGCGTAACTAAAGGTATCAATGATTGATATAACATAATTACTACTTTGCTCTGAAGGGTAATTAATATGAAAAAAGATAGGTTGTATAGAGTAATTATGTTTTAGAGGAGTTAAAAAGAATGTTGTCCTATCTTAAAAATATATTGAATAAAAAATGAGTGAAGGGATTATATGAAAATTGAATTAAAGAAACATTACAAGTATATTGTAGTTATTTTGCTTTTGCTTTTTTTAATCCAGGTAAACTGGAGTATGAGATATAAGTCCTACAATAGAGATACTTGTGGAAAAAATATACTTGGGGGATATTTATATCTAAAGCATGGGTTTTTGATAGGAGAAGATGATTTTGAAGAGATAAATATATTTCCATTAGGTATGCTGCACAATCTTCCCTTGGTGTTTATGGCAGATTTTGGAAGAAACAGGACAGAATTTATTGAAAAATATGCTTCCACAGGAGAATGGGTTAGTTTTTATAAATGGGGCATATTAACAGATAACCAAATAAAAATCCTTAGAGAGCAATACAGACGAGATCCAGTAACTGAAAATTCCAAATTGCCTTTTATACCAAGAAGGTTCATATTATGGGATGTTTTTGCTTTGTCTTTGTTTGGCTGTCTTTTAGGTTATTTAGTTTTTAAATGGTCAAGAGAGATTTATGGCTTAAAAAGTGGATTGTTAGCTTTGTTTTTGTATTCTTTTTCACCTTGGATGATATCTTTAAGTAGATTAATAACAAGTGATTTAATGTTGGCCTTGGTTGTTACATTTGCGTTATATAGGTTATGGAAGTTTATGAAAGAATCTAATCTTAAAAATAGTATAATAACTGGTGTTACTCTTGGTATTGCATTAGCGACAAAGATAACTGCTGCTTATTGCGTTATAATGTTTGCTTTGATTTTCATAATATTTGGGTGGAAAATAAAAATTAATATCAAAGAGAAGATAAAGCATTTTTTTATTATTATGATTATAGCTCTTTTTGTTTTAAACACTTTATTCTTATGTCATGATATGTTCCAAACATTAGAAAACCACAGATATCCCACTTACTCAAACACATTCAGAAATTTAGAAAAAATGCCTGTTATAAATAAAATTCCCTTGCCTGTTCCTTATAAGTATATAGCAACTATAGATGCAACAAAGGCTGCTGCAAATGCAGAACTAGGGCCTCATGCTTCCTGGCTTAATGGAAAGGGATCTTCTACTGGTTTTAGATCTTTTTATTTTTATTCTATGCTTTATAAAAATACTATTCCAGAACTGATATTTTTTGTGGTTGCTATACTATTGCCATTTATCTTTTTTAAAATGCTTAAACTGAAATTTTCAACACTTTATTTATTGTTTATATTCCTTTTTATATTTATATTTACAAGTCTAACATTAAAAATGAATATAGGTGGAAGACACATAGCTCCGCTATTTCCCATTATGTTTATAATAGGCTCTAATTTTATAAATATAAAATTAAATAAAAAGTTTATTATACCTATAATTATCTTTTTATTACTGGGTTGGCAATTAATAAGCGTAATTACTATCTTTCCACATCATACAGCTTATTTCAATGAAATTGCAGGAGGTCCGGAAATGGGGCATACACATTTCAAAGATTCAAACATAGACTATGATCAAGATGATTTATTAGTTAAATGGTATTTTGAAAAACACCCAGATATAGATTTAGTTCCTCCTTGTTATGGATTTATAGGAAAGGTTGTGATGAATGTTGAATTTATGAATTTTCAAATGCCTAATTGCTTTTATTGGCTAAAACAATTTAAACCTATTGATTATATAGGTTATTCATGGATTGTTTATGAAGTTGATGGTGAATGGTATCAAACAGAGGATGGAAAAATAGGGTTTAACCCAAGTGAAAAAATGCTTAAAAGAAAGTATTAAAAATCAAAGATTTTTAAGTATTAAAAAATGTGTTTTAAAAAACTAAAAAACATGGACAAAGGAATATTATTCTTGATTATAACATATATCATAATAACTCCTTTTCTCTTAACCCCTTGGATACACAGCAATGATGGGGTTGGATATTACAGCTATCTAAGGTCTGCTGTTATTGATAAAGATATTAACCTTGAAAATGAATATGAGCACTACACAAAGATTTTTCCTGAGATTGGTGTAAAGATATCAAAAGAGACAGGAAGAACAACAAACCAATACTTAATAGGGACTGCAATATTATGGTCCCCTTTTTATTTATTAGCTCATATTATTAGCAGAGGTGACGGTTATGGTTATTTATATGTTTTATTCGTAACTTTTGCTTCATCACTTTATGCTTTTTTAGGATTGATTCTTATCTACAATTTTTTAAGAAAATACTTTGATAAGTTTACTTCAACATTAAGTGTTGCCATTATCTGGTTTGCAACGCCTGTTTTATTTTATATGTATCTACAGCCATCACTTTCCCACGCTATTTCAATGTTTATTGTAACTGCATTTCTGTATTATTTTTTTAATACAATTAAGAACAGAAATATCAAGCAATGGATTGTTCTTGGAATATTGGCTGCTCTTATGACTTTAGTAAGACACCAGAATGTGTTGTTCTTGTCTGTTTTAGCAATAGAAGTCATTCCTTACTATTATAAAGCTGTTAAAAAGCCGAATATGAAGAAGATAAAAGATCTGCTTTCCAAGCATTTGCTTTCTGCTCTTGCATTTACCATATTATTTGTTCCACAATTTATTGTATGGAATATTAATGGGTTTAGTTTAATAAGTTCTGATAAAATTGGTTTGTTTAGATTATTCTTTAGATTATTTGGTGTTACTGAAAGAGGTTTGTTTATCTGGACTCCAATTGCTATTTTTTCTTTAATTGGGCTATTTCTTTTTTGGAAGAAACAAAAAGAAGTTGTAAAGTATTTGACAGTTGGTTTTATTGCCCAACTAATAATACTTAATTTTGTCGGTGGCGGGTATCATTATGATTTTGGTCAGCGTAGATTGGTTAACTGCACTTTTATTTTTGCAGTGGGATTAGCTTATTTGATTGCTTGGTTGAATAAGAAAGGATGGAAACAATGGCTGTTGGTTCTTGTTGGGCTGCTGTTTGTTGCGTGGAACCTTGGATTGATAGTCCAGTTTGGAAGCAGAATGATTCCTGCAGGGAAGGATATAACATTACTGCAGATGATTAAGAATAACATCATAGAAGTGCCAAAGAAAGCAATAGGAATTATTAAGGGGTTTTTATTTAACAGGATGGCTTACCTAAAGCCTTAAATATAAATAAGAGTTGTTTATAAGGAGGAATATAATGGAAACTAAAAGATGGCATAAGGCATATTCAAAACAGAAATATCATCCATTTCTGAGCGAAAAAAAAGCCCGTGAAAAGCGTATGAAAACCATGGGCTTATTTGATTTAGGAAAAGATGCAATGATTCTTGATGTAGGGTGTGGTACAGGGATTACTATGCACATGCTTATGAAAAAAGGATATCATAATGTGTATGGGATTGAGCCTTCAAAAAAACTTATTGAGAAAAGCCCTGTTAAAAATAAAATTAGTGTTGGGAATGCGCAGAATATTGGTTTTCCTGATAATACTTTTGATTGTGTATACCTGGCAGGGGTATTGCATCATCTTGAAACAATTGAAAATATTATAAAATGTTTTAAAGAAATAAGAAGGGTGCTTAAACCAGGCGGATTATTTAGTTATAATGAACCTTATCAAACAAAGATTAGATGGATTGGGGAAAAGATAATCTTTTCACCGCTCTCAAATCTTTTTTACTATTCAAGGCATATGAGGGTTGTTCTAGAGGAAGAAAAAGAAAGTATGAGTTTTTGGTTAAAGAATGTGGATAAAATTGAACAAGAGTTGTATAAACTAGGATTTAGAAAAGAGCTACGCCATATAGGTTTGTATAGAATTACTATCGGGGCAAAGAAGGTTTAATTATTATCTTTTTTATTATTAAAGGAAAATAGCTTTATTCCATAATAATTTGTTGTTATTACTCCTACAATAAGTATAAATAATTTTTTAAGCAAAGCATCTAATATAGATATTGTCAAAACTACACTATAATCTAAACTTGTCAAAGCAACAATAGTTAACGCCATTGCTGCCTCGTATGTTCCTATTCCTCCTGGTGTAATGCCTAGTATTTTTGTAAGGTTTGCCATTATGACTGCTAATATGATAAAGAAAAAATTTATATTAATGCCTAGGCTAATAAACAGAATATAAGTTATTAACGCTTCTATCAGCCAAATAACAACAGACATAAAGATCCATTTAAAGAATGTTTTTTTGCTCTTTGTAGAGCCTAGGAGGGATTCTTTTATTATTAAATAATGTTTTTTAAACTTTTTTAATGGACCTTTTGTTAGTTTAAGTATTAGTTTTTCTGTCAATAATATTTTAATGACTATGATGAAAAGGATTAGTATGATGATAGAGATTATATTCAATGCTTTTGCCCATCCTATAAGCAGTTCCTTGCCTACGAAAAAGAAGGCAAGTTGAAGAAGTATTATCAAAGACAAAAAATCAAGAAAACGATTAAGTATTATTGTTATTAATGTTATATGCAATCTTGTTTTAAGAACTCTTTTTGCAATATATGCCCATGCCAAATCTCCTATTCTTGCAGGAACAACCCAGTTTGCAAAATTACCAAATACAGCAAGCGCTGTTGCTGGTATTATTTTTATTTTTATTTTATTTAGATGCAGGAAAACTTTCCATCTTTCACCCCTTATAACCCATGAAAATGCTGAAATAACAATAATAACAAAATAAGCCCAAAATGGAATTCTCATTAAAGTATCCCCTATCTTGCCTAAATCAGAAAAATAAAGCAATAAAACAAAAATTAATATGGTAGGAAAGAAAAAAATAAGATATTTCAATGATTTTTTTAATCTCATTTTATAGTTTGTCTAAATCTAAGCATTTTTTCACTGTTTAGTTTTTGAAGTTTGTCATTAAGATTTATCCAGGGAAATAAAACACCCTCTTGGAAATAATTGCTTGTAGGAACCATTATTACCGCATGATCTGTGCCTAAATATAGCTCCTTTATTTTTTTATTAGAAAGTAATTTGATTGTTGATACTATTTCAACTCCTGATTCACCCACTTTAAAAATCCTCTCAAAAAAGAAAGGCGCCTTTTTCTTTCCTGTTATTAAAATCTTGACAAGCAAATGCTTAACCAAGCTTCCTATTTTCCAGTTCCATGCAAAACTCAAAAGCAATACCCTAAAGACCATCATTGAAAATACAGATGGTCTCTTAAATTTAACAATATCAAACTTTCCTTTTACAATTATATCACTATCACTAACTTCTACCTGATGATTTGAGATAAGCTGGCTTACTATAACATTATCATCAGATGTTTTTGCTATAAATCCATTATCTTTGTAAACTAATTTCTCATCCCTAAATATCTTAATAACACCACCTTTTGCAAGACTTATAATAACATAATATTTTCCTTTCTTGGTAACATAAATTTTGGCTTTTTCAAAATATTTTTCAAAGTCTTTCTCCCTCTTAACAAAACCAGGTCTTTGTTCATTAAAATCAATATAAGCCTGCAAATAATTAATAACATCATAAAACATGTATTTTTCATCATTCATAAACTCATTCTTGCCTTTTTCTATCCCTTCAAGATATTTGTCAACTATTCCTAGCCCTAATAGGGATTCTTCTCCCATGATTTCAAAACCATCTGGCCTGAAATGGCTTGTGTTTCTGCTCCCATACTCTCCACCATAACTCCCGTCAGGAGCTATAAAATACGAGCAAAACTCAATGGATTTTTTAAGTGTAGGTAAAACATCTTTATCTTTTGTCTTTTTATAATATTTTGCAAGAAAATCTATTGCAAATGTAGAATACCCAGGATCACAGCCTTCATATTCATAAAACCATCCTTCATCATTCCACCATTTCATTGCATTCTTTATCTTTTCTTTTGCAGCTTTCAGGTATTTTTCTTCTTTTGTAATAAGATAAACATTAACCAATGGGACAGCTACACTAAGCTGGTGGTTTGCTATAACATTTGGCTCTGTATTTTTAATCATCCAGTCTGCCCTTTTCTTAAAAAATCTTACAAACTTCTTATTATCAAGTCCCAAAAGCATATAAGCTTCTGTGCATGCAATTAAAGAAAAAGATGTTGCACCTAATGCCCTTTCATATGGATAAAACTCATCAGTTGTGCCATCTTTATGAGAGCTTTTTTCAAGGTAAGAGATTCCTGCCACAGCTAATTCTTTTATTCTCTCTTTTTTATAATAAGGATTATCAGGATAATTATAGCTGTAAACAAGGGCTAAAGGCAAAACACCCAATTGAGCCATTCCTGTTGGAAAATCAACTGTTTTGTAGTGCCAAAAGTTCCTGTCAAAACATCCATAAGTGGGTGAAAGCTTGTTTCTATCCATAAGCCCAAGAATTCTTGGTATCTCAGCTAGTGCTTTTTTTGCAAAAATGTTTTTATCTGCCATTTTATATTCTATTATGTGTTTCTAAGCGTTTTAAATATTTTATGAATTCCTAGATATGGTCCAAATCCTATATTCTAAAGATTACCATGCCCTGCCCTTGATGAACTGGTATAAATAGATTTGAAGCAGACATCTCTCTTATTTTTTCATTAGTAAAGTTCTCCCCAAAATCGCCTATACAATTCCCATCTATCACAATATATTCATAATCCTTTTGTTTAAGCCAATTATATATCTTTTCAGAAGATTGATTCAACATATATTTTTTTGATTCTCTTATATCCTTGCACCAATAACAGCTCCATTTATCATAAGCAATTATTGCAAAATCTCCCCATCTTGATTTGCATGAATAATAAACATTTGAATTATCAGGGATATTTTCATCAAACCAAACCCATGAATTTAGCTGGCCGTATTTCATAAGAGAGCCAGTTGTTCCCCATTGCGCTGTATTTAGCTCATATTTCTGTTTTGCTGATGTTAACAATAATCCTACAATTAAGATTAAAATAAAAATATTCACAGCAGTTTTATAATTTCTAAATGTGTTTATTATTAACCACAATCCCTCAGCCACTATCAGGCTAAAAAATATTGCAAACAGCATCCAAAATCTGAATGCGAATAGTTGTATTGGCAGTGAAGCTCCATGAATGCCAAAAAAAGTAAATGCTAATATTATTAATGTTATAGGAACCCACATATTTTTATCGTGTTCTAATTTATTCATTATCAATATAATATAACTTATAGCAATAAGAAGTATAGAAACAATTGTTAAAATAACTTGATGTACTAGCCCAACCTTTAATTCCATAAATAAGTTCACTGGTGAAAAAAAGGAAAAAAGCAGCATCAATAATGATAGTCCTTGTAGAGAAAATAATACTATTGACAGATTTTTATGCTCTTTTCTATTATTCAATGTAATCTTAAACTGGTGATATATCATAAAAATAAAGGTTAATATAATAAGTATGATTAGTACCTTGCCAACCCCAATCGGATTATTAATCATGTTCTGTCCTTTTGCTATAAAAAAATCCTTAAAATTATAAACCCTGTCTGCAGTACCTACAACTTTAAATTCATACCATTTCTTAGGCAGACTTTCAATAGCTCTGCCAAGTCCATGATGTTCAATTTTTATAGATGTAAGTATGCCCCTCCTAATAAAAGTTGGAATCCACCATAAAAACGAGATAAAAATCCCATAAAAACCAGATAAAAATCCACTCCACCATATCTTCTTGTTAATTATTGAATTAATAAGAAGATAAACAAATAAAATAACCCCAAATTTCATGACCTGGCTTGGTTGTGTTACAAGCATTGCACCAACCATTATTGAGGCTATCCATTTCCATCTTTTATCTTCCTTTATGCACTCAAAAGCATATAATGTTGGAAAAATAAGCATTATGACTAAAGAATGGGCCCAGATAAAATGGCTCATATAACAAGGTATTATTGTAAGAATAAATGTTGCAAATAAAGCCTTTTTATTGTTCTTCACAAACTTCTTTGCAAAAAAATAAAAAAATATTATGCCTAAAGATATTATCAGGCTATTAAAAAATTTCATATGCCATATTAAATCTGTTCTGCTGACTTGAAATAAAACTCCAAAAATAGATTCATATGCTGGCGGATAAGGATCTGTATATTGCAGAATTCTTTCATATGGTTCGGGTTCAAGAAGGGTTTTTTCAATGCTTATATATTTCACACCGATTGCATGTATCCATGGGTCACCATCCTCTAACCAAGGATAACTAAATGAGCCTTTTGTATACATAAAGAGTGTAAATACAAAAAATAACAGAATAATCAGAATATAAATATCTGATTTTTTAAGTTTAAGTTTTGGTGTAAAGAACTTTTTTGTTTTTATATCTTTATATGCAAAATATGCTAAGGGTAAGATGACAACCATAAGTATGATTCGCCAGTCTATGGGCATATGTAATAAGCCCAACATAATATTTAATAATGCAAACAAAGCAATGCCAAATCCAATACGCATTAGATTGCGTTCTAAGAAATTATCAGAATTTTTGACATATCTTGTTATGATATATCCTAAACCCCAACTTAATACAAAAAATAATATTACAGTTATTATGCTCATATAATCTCTTATATTTTAAATTAGAAACATATTTAAATAGTTTCCTATTCATAGAAATTATGGAGATTATTATTACCATACCTGCATATAATGAAGAAAAAACAATTAGTTTTGTTATAAATAGTATAAAAGAGGTAATGCAAACAGATTATTCTTACAGGATCTTAGTTGTAGATGATGGAAGCAAAGACAAAACAAAAGAAATAGGAAAATCCCTTGGAGCAATTGTTGTTTCACATCCAAGAAATTTTGGTTTAGCTGAAACATTTAGGACAGAGATGAAAAAATGCCTGGAAATGGGGGCAGATATTATAGTTCATACAGATGCTGACATGCAGTATTCAGCAGAAGATATTCCAAAACTTATAAAAGAAGTTGAAAATGGATATGATTTGGTGTTGGGTTCAAGATTCAAGGGGAAAATAGAATCAATGCCTTTAATAAAAAGATTAGGCAATAAGGCATTTTCAGGAGTTATATCCAAAATAAGTAAACAAAAGATAACAGATGCTCAGACAGGCTTCAGAGCATTTACAAAAGAGGTTGCAAAACTGCCAATAACATCAACTCATACTTATACCCAGGAACAAATAATAAGAGCAGCAAGAGAAAAATTTAAGATAAAAGAGGTTCCTGTTTATTTTGCAAAGAGAGGTGCTAACACCAAAAGCAGATTAATGAAAAATCCTTTTGATTATGCAATAAAAGCATGGATAAATCTTTTAAGGATATACAGGGATTATAAACCACTAAAATTTTTTGGGTTATTTGGGGGTATATTTATTTTCTTTGGCTTGTTAGTTGGAATATGGATAACCTATAATATAATAAATACTGGAATTGCTGGTGGTATTCCAAGGGTTATTTTAAGTGCATTATTAATAATGACTGGTGTGCAGATATGGATGATTGGATTTCTTGCTGATATGTTAAGGAAGTAGAATTTTATTTTGCAAGTAGATTAAATAATCTAAATAAATAAAATCTAAAAATAAACATAAAAATAGAAATGATAGGATTAACCACTACAACCCAAAAATGCATTAAATCCACAAACACCAATAATAAAAGGGCTGTTAAACTGATGATAATAACCCATATGATTGTATATTTCAAAAAATTACTTTTGTTGTCATTGAACATTTTTAATTTATTATAGGAAAAAAACTTAAAGAAGAATATAAGCCCAGAAATAAAAATGCTCATCAATGATGCTAAGAGATGTAAAACATCAACAAAGAACCATAGCAAAATAGTAGAGAGAATGGTTGCAGCTATACTTGTTATAAAATATTTTGAAAAATTCGTCTTTTTTAATTTATTTATTTCCATTAAACCCATTATCTTCATTTTATGTTTTTTAGAGTATAGTCAAAATATATAAAGTTTTTCAATTTTTATTTATAAACTATTGTTATTGGGTTTAAAGAAAAATAGAAAATTCCTTATCGGCTATCTTCAACTGTTCTTTATCTCCTATATCAAACCAATGTTCTTTGAATATAAATGTGTAAACTATGCTTTTTTCTACAAGGTATCTTATAAAATCTCCGGAATTATCCCCTTTGTTATCTTTCATAAAATCATCTACCTTCTCCAGGTCTTCTTTTTTGAAAAAATAGCACGCTGTTGCAGCTATATTTGTTTTTGGATCTTGGGGTTTTTCCTCAAATTCCAATACTTTGTCATCATCATCAACATTTAATGTACCATATCTGCCTGCAATAATGCTTTTGTCTAAATACTTGCCTGCAACAACTGATGTTTTTTTATCTTTTGCAAAGTCTATAAAATCCTTAAGCTTGAACCCAAAAAGATTATCACCGGCTATTACAGCCAAATCATCATCTATTTTTTGATTTTTTATTGCAAAATTAAGATCCCCTATAGCCCCTAACCTTGTTTCATTTGACATAGTTTGATCATTTATGATTTTAATTGGTTTTTTACAGGAAAAGCTCTTTGCCCATTCCTCTAAATGGGGTGTAAATTTATTGTTTGTTATAACAAAAATCTCACCAATTTCTTCTATATCATTCATTTGCTCAAGAATATGTTCAATAATAGGCTTTCCTGCAATAGGTAAAAGTGGTTTTGGCTTGTCTAATGTCAAAGGATATAATCTTGTTCCATAACCTGCTGCTAATATTAATGCTTTCATTTTTTATTTGGTTGTGATTTATTTTAGTTGTGAAGCATAATTAATAACCGTCGGGGTGGGAAAAGCACATTAGTTGTGCACTAGTGGGGAGGCTCAATAATTGCGAAGCAATTATCTGCCTACACCTATATAATTAAAACCAGCCTCTTTCATCTCTTCAGGCTCATAAACATTCCTGCCGTCAACAATATTAGGCTCTTTCATAAACTCTTTTATCTTTTGCTTGTCTAAATCCCTGAACTCATTCCATTCTGTAATAATAACAAGGCATGAGCTGTTCTCTAACGCATCATAAGGTGTTTTGAAGTAATTCACATTTTTCAGTATTTTCTTTGCTGTTCCCTCTGCTTCCGGATCAAATGCATTTATTACTACCCCTTCTTTTTGCAGTTGGCTTATTACTTTTAGTGACGGTGCTTCTCTCATATCATCTGTTTTTGGTTTAAAAGCTAACCCCCATATTGTTATTGTTTTTCCATTAAGCTCTGGAACAAGTTTTTTTATCTTTGGTAATAAGGATTGTTTCTGTTTCTTGTTTACTGATTCAACTGCCTCAAGTATAGAAGCATCACAGTTATTCTCTTTTAACGTCTCTATGAATGCATTAATATCTTTTGGAAAGCAGCTTCCGCCATAACCAATACCAGCCTGCAGGAATTTTGGACCTATTCTTGAGTCAAAACCAATACCATTTGCAACTGCTTTAACATCTGCCCCTGCATTCTCGCAAAGATTTGCAACCATATTCATAAAAGAAATTCTTGTGGCAAGCATTGCGTTGCTTGCATATTTTATTATCTCGGCTGATTTTACATCTGTAAATATAATTGGTTTGTCCGCTCTTGCTATCCCCTTGTAAAGCCTTTCCATAATCTTTTTTGCTTTTTCAGAGTCAGCTCCAATAACAATTCTATCAGGAACTGTAAAATCTCTTATAGCTGTTCCCTCTCTTAAAAATTCAGGATTAGATACAACATCAAACTCATGGCTTCCAGTTTGATTCTCTTTTACAATATCTTTTACCATATCTGCTGTGCCAACAGGAACAGTGCTTTTATCTACAATAACCTTGTAACCATTCATATATTTCCCAATATCTGCTGCAACTGCCTTTACAAAACTTAAATCTGCTTTATTATCATTATTAGACGGTGTTCCAACCGCTATAAAAATAACCTCAGAATTTTTTATTGCCTCTTCTCTGTTTGTTGTAAAAGATATTCTCTTCTCTTCAATATTCCTCTTCAAAAGGTCTTGTAAACCAGGTTCATATATAGGTGGTATTGCCTTTTTCAGATTTTCTATCTTATCTTCATCTATATCAACACAAATTACTTCATTTCCAAGGTCTGCTAAACATGTTCCTACTATCAATCCAACATACCCTGATCCAAATACTGATATTTTCATATTATTACCTTTGCCTTTAAAAAGATAAATAAAGGGCATTTAAAAAATTTGTGATTTAATAGAAAAAGACATTAGTTATAGGGCAATTGTGCCTTGTCAAGAACCATAAGTTCTTGATCATGATCAGAAATCGAAGATTTCTGACATTTTCTAAGATAGTAAGCGACATTTATTTATGTCCTAATTTTTGTGTCGCTTACTATAATATTCACTATAATTCAAATTTCTTAAATGTCTTACATATTAGATGAATAAATGATAAATCTTATATATGATTACTTACATATTAGGTATTAAATAACTAAAATCAGGCAAGAACAAAGCCATTAAAATTCCATATGTAAGCGCATGTCTTACATATTAGATAAAAAATAAGCAATATTTATATATAATTACTTACATATTAGGTATTATTATAAAGAAATAAGCGGTTTGATATCAAATTGAAAAAAGAATTTATAGAAAAAAGAGATAGCCTAAACAGTGACAGTGCTATTCTTCAGCTGGATTCTAAAGAAAACAAACTATTAGACGAGTCAGAAGCTATATTAAACAATATAAAAAGAAAATATAACATTAAGGAAAAACAGGTTATTGACATTCTTTACCAAAAAGGCAAATACATCTCAATCCCTGTTTATGTTTTTGCTACAAAATTAAGCCCCTTAGAAAGCATTGTTAAATACTTAAAAGAAGAGCTGGATCTCAGCTTTAATGAAATAGCTGCTCTTCTAAACAGGGATTCAACAACAATATGGACTACTTACAATAATGCCAAACAAAAAATAAAAGAAAGGTTTGCAGCAAAAAAATCAAAATATGCTTTAATACTTGCTTCTTTCAGTGATAGAAGATTAAGCATTCTGGAGTCTGTTTCTGAACACCTGCATGAAGATTGCAATCTTAAATTCCATGACATAGCTGTCCTCCTAAACAAAAACGACAGAACAATCTGGACTACTTACCATAGGGCTAAGAAAAAAAGAGAAAAATTTGAAAATAAATGAATAACAATATCA